>CAIYTD010000311.1 GCA_903928955.1 Oligoflexia bacterium
GGGCAAGATTTTGCAATTTTACTGAAGAGAAATAGGCATCACTTTATTTGAAATCTGTTTCTGTATCAATGTTATAAAACCGTTTTTAATCTTACTTCTAAGAAGAAGTTTCGGTATGCTCACATTAGTTACTGCGATCACGAATCAAAGTTTCTATAGAATCAATTTACTTCTCTACTTCTTTTTATTCAACATCTTATGACTCATCTGGGCATTGACCTCTTCATTCCTTTCGGAAGAAAAGACCTCGCTCTTGAGTAATGCATACCAAACGTTTAAAACAGCTCTGGAAGAAGCAAATCGCGTCCTTTTATCCACTCACCTCCTCCCCGATGGAGACGGACTCGGCGCAGAAACGGCTCTCTTTCATTATTTAAAATCCGCTCAAAAAGACTGTCGGGTTTATAATCCTGACCCTATCCCCAAACGTTACCGCTTTTTAGACCCCGACGAGACTTTTTTGCGAGAACCTCAAAAAGAGGAACTTTGGGATCACTTTGACCTCTGGGTAATTGTAGACACCAATGATCCGAGAAGATTAGGTAAACTCTGGAACGAGCTCTCTGCTCGAACCAAAAGGATCATATTCCTAGACCATCACCCAGATATCGTGAATGACTTACCAGCGGCCTATCCTTCTCACACCACATTAGTATCTGATCCTCATTCGAGTAGTATTGGAGAACTTCTTTACCATCTCTTCAAAGATCTCCAACTCTCACCCATGAATCGAGACATAGCTCTAGGCCTCTATGTTTCTGTCATGACCGACACAAACAGCTTTCGATACTCCAGAACAACTCCTGAAGCCCATCGCATCGCTGCAGAAACGATTCAAATGGGAGTCAATCCCGAGCAAGTCTACCAAGCCATTTACTCTTCTAAAGAAGTCTCCCATCTGCATCTCCTGGGATGCATCCTTCAAAATGTCCAAATTACAGCCGGTGGTAAAATTGCTTGGCTCGAGATTCCGCTCGAACTCAGGAAAAAATACCATGCCACCTCAGATGATACCCAATCCTTTCTCAGTTTTTTACTCCTGCTCAAGGATGCAGAGGTAGTCTGCCTCTTTCGAGAAGAAGGGGACGGAAAAGTTCGAGTTTCTATGAAGTCGAAAGGAAGAGTCATCGTCAATCAAATCGCTTCCAAACTCGGAGGAGGAGGGCATGAATTCGCCGCAGGACTAGCGCTCCTGCAGACACTAGAGGAAACCGTCCGCTCCGTCATTCCGCAAATAGAAAAAGAAATCACTTTGAAATCCTAGAAAAAAATTTCAGCCTTGCTTCCAACCGAAAAGTGCGATTATAAATTGAAAATTGGTTTGAACTGAACAAGCGGAAGAGGTTATCATTATGATCCTGGTTTCCCATCTCACTAAACTTTACGGTGCACGTGCAGCTGTAAATGATCTCAGCTTTGAAGTCAAAAAAGGAGAAATTGTAGGGTTTTTAGGCCCCAACGGAGCGGGTAAAAGCACTACGATGAAAGTCCTCACTGGGTTTATGCCGGCAACTGACGGTAAAGTCAGCGTAGGCGGTTTTGACGTTTTCCAAAATCCGATCGACGTCAAACGCAATATCGGTTTTTTACCCGAAACTCCACCAGTCTATCCTGAAATGTCTGTCAAAGATTATTTGGAATTTGCCGCTCAACTGCATCAAGTTTCGTCGGAACTGATTCCTCGAGCCATTGGAAGTGTCGTTGAAAAAACAGGATTAGGCGATGTCCGCAATCGTCTCATTGGAAACTTATCCAAAGGCTACCGTCAGAGAGTCGGTCTCGCTCAGGCACTCGTTCATAATCCACAAGTCCTCATTTTAGATGAACCGACAGTCGGTCTCGATCCGAAGCAGATTATCGATATCCGAGAACTGATTAAAAGTTTAGCAGGGGATCATACCGTCATTCTGAGCTCGCATATTCTTCCTGAAGTAACGGCTACCTGCCAACGCATTATTGTCATCAACCAAGGGCGTATCGTAGCGGAAGATACCATTGAAAGACTCACTACCCGACTCAAAAAAGGGCTCATCTACTCACTGATTGTGAAAAATCCTTCTCCTGAAGGCATTTCAGCTTTAAAGAAAATAGAGGGCATCAGCACAGTCGTTGCTTCTGGCAATAAGCTGGTAATTGAAATGAAACCGTCAGCCAAAGAAATTCGCGATCAAATAGTTGAGCTTGCAGTCAGTAAGAATATGGGTGTACTGGAATTTAGCGCAGAAAAAGTAAGCCTTGAAGAAATCTTCTTACAACTCACAACAGTTGAAAGTTGATCCGGAAATACGGGAGCTTCATTATATGATAAAAAATACTTGGATTATTGCACATCGAGACTTTAAAGCCTATTTTACCTCTCCAATCGCATACATTGTCATTGCAGGTTTTTTAGGAATCATGGGATGGATGTTCTTTTTTAATCTCACTCACTTCAACCTACAGAATATGCAATACCAGCAATTCAATATGGGAAAAGGAGTCAGCATTACTGAAGGCATTATTCGCCCGCTCTACGGAAATATGAACGTTATTTTTCTCTTTATGGTCCCATTTATCACAATGAGACTTTTTGCAGAGGAAAAAAAGCTTCATACTATTGAACTACTCATGACTTCGCCTATTCATTTATCTGAAATTATACTTGGAAAATTCTTTTCTGCATTTTTACTCGTATTAGTCATGCTTGGGCTAACGGTGATTTATCCCATAGTTCTTTTCGCAACCGGAAATCCTGAATGGGGACCCATTATCACCAGTTATATTGGAACACTCCTCTTAGCAGGCTGCTACTTATCCATTGGTGTCCTTTTTTCATCGATGACTGAAAACCAAATTGTAGCCGGAGCATTAACATTTGCTGCTGGACTCTTTTTTTGGCTCATCAGCTGGGCCACTCAAACAGCAGGACCTGTCTGGGGCGAAATTTTAACTTATCTATCTTTGATCAGTCACTATAACAACTTTGGACAAGGACTACTCAATACGAGTGACATCTTTTATTACTTGTCCTTTATAGGTGTCGGGCTTTTCCTAACACATCGAGTTCTTGACTCATACCGGTGGAGATAAAAAACCATGGCAAAACAAGCTAAAAAATCGGTCGAAAAAACAACCTCTCTCTTATGGGCAGCTACGGGGATTCTGCTGCTTGCATTGCTCTTTGCCCGCGCGATTTATCCCGAATGGCCAGGGATCACCATTATCCTAGTCGTCCTACTCATGGGCACCCTCGGTGCGCTGATTGCTCAAAATCAAAAAGCACTGAAAAGTCGAAGCGCTGCCTATGGTTTAAACTCGATCATTACCATTTTGCTTGTGCTTAGCATCACGGGAGTGCTCAATTTTCTCACTTCACGCTATCCCCTCAAGCTCGACCTCACAAAAAATAAAGTCCATACACTTTCTGACCAAACTGTAAAAACGGTCAAAGGACTAAAAAAGCAGGTCAAAGCAACTTTTTTTGCTAAGCTTCAACAAAAAGAGCAATTCCGTCCTCTTTTAGAAAGCTACAAGGGACTCAATCCTCAATTCGAAATAGAATATGTAGATCCCGACCGAGAGCCTACCCGAGCCAAGCAAAGTGGAATCAAAAAATATGGAACTTTGGAACTCGCAATCGGTACTCGAGAAAATAAGATCGAAGACCTTTCTGAGGAAAAAATAACAAATGCCCTCATTAAGTTACTCAAAGAGAAAAGCCCTACTCTCTGTTCTACCCTAGGTCATGGAGAAAAAAGCTTCAGTTCTCAGGAATCGGAAGGTTATCAGACGGTTAAAAAAGCTCTGACGGACCAATCTTACGAAGTCAAAGAGATCAACGTTCTTCAAGAAGGAAAAATACCTGAAGTCTGCGATGCGATTGCCATTCTAGGACCGACAAAAGCATTCTTTGCTCCTGAGATCGAAGCCCTTAAAACTTATTTAGACAACGGGGGACGGGGCATCATTGCTGTGGATCTCAATATCAAAGGCGGAGAATTTGCGCCCGAGCTTCTTTCCCTACTCAAACCTTGGCATGTTAAAGCCAACAACGCACTCATTGTAGACCCTCTATCTAGAATGTTAGGAGTAGACTCTTCTGTTGCCATTCTAGCAACGTTCTCCAAAGAGAATGCAATCACTCGAGACTTCCAGGCCAATTGTGCCTTTCCGTTTACTCGGCCTCTCGAAGTGATTCCTAATCCTCCCCAAGACCTCAAAGTCCAATGGATTGCTCAAACAACGCCCAAAGCTTGGGGGGTAACCGACATGAAGGAAATAGCAAAAGGAGAAGTAAAGTTTACCGCAGGAAAGGATCTCCCTGGACCACTCACTGCGGCAATCTCGGTGGAAGGAAAACAAAAAGATTCCAAGGCACCTCGAAATACAAGGCTAGTGGTTTTCGGAACCTCGTTTTTTGCTACAAATAATTTTTCCCGTTATGCAGGAAATGCTGATTTTTTTCTCAACTCGATTTCCTGGACTATGGAAGATGAAAGTCTGATTTCGATTCGAGCGAAAGAAGAAGGCCCTGGAAAGGTCGAACTTTCTCAAAAATCAGGAGCTTTCATTTTCTTGCTTACTGTCATTGTTGTCCCTCTTTTAATTGCAGTAGCTGGACTGGTCATTTGGATCTTCCGGCGTAGACTGTGAGGAATGGAACCATGAGTCATCAAATAAATTGGAATCGTCAACTGGGACTTGCCTTAGGCCTTTTTTTATTAGGTACTGCAGCCTATTGGCTCGAGTTTAAGCATAAGCCAGAAAAAGAAGCTTCAGAGGAACAATCCAAACGGGTTTTTCAACTGAAAGACCATCCCGTTCAATCCATTCAGCTCACACATGGAAATCATTCCATTAGCCTGAACTGTTTAGACTACTCAGCCAAATTATGTAAACCCAGTGACCACTCCAAATGGGAGATCACTGCTCCCCTTAAAATCAAAGCAGATGATACTAATGTTAATACCCTGCTTTCTACACTGAGTTCCCTTTCATCCACTGAAACGATTGATTTGAAAGAGGAAACACCGGAAAAAAGAGCTCAACTCCTCAAAGAATATGGACTTGATCCCGCCTCCCGTAAATCCAGTCAACAAATTCATATCGTTGAACCTTCCGGCGAAACCATTCTCTACTTGGGAGGGACTCATCCGGTTGGGGAAAATATCTTTGCAATAGAAGAACAAGGAAAGAAGGATGCCCATCAAGTCTATCTGATCCCTCATTATTTTAAGTCCAATTTAGATCATGATTTGACCTACTGGAGAGATAAAAAACTCCTCACTTTAGCGCCTCATGAAATTGAATCCTTTGAACTCCATGCTCCAAAATCCAAGCTATCTGCTCACAAAAAACAAGCCCAGTGGGAGCTTGAAGCAAACCAAGAGAGCTTCTCAGGGGATCTGGAAAACATTAATAGCCTTCTCACGAGCGCTACTTTTCTTACGGCCAAAAGCTTTGCTTCAGACAGAAAAAATGACACAACTGCAAAATCGACTTTAAAAGGATTTTCTCCCGTTTTGACTCTGACTCTGCAAAAAGAAAAAGAAGCTGAAAAAGCCGCCCCTTCTGCGATCGTCCTGACTCTTTTTCAAAAAAAGGGAGGTCCATCTCCTAAAAAAATCTATGCTACGGTTTCGAATTTAGATCCCCTTTTTGAATTAGATGCCAATGTCCTAGATAAATTAGATAAAAGCCTCAAGGATCTCCGCCTCGTAAAACTGATGACATCCATGGAGCGGTTCTCAGCAAAGAAAATGGAATTTTCTGGAAACCCCATCGGAGAAAAACCCCTACATTTCACCTCTTCCGAAGGAAAGTGGAAAAACTCGGAAAATCCCTCCGCGTTTTCAGGCGACTCCCTTCAAGCGATTCTCGATCAACTCTCTGGCAATCGCATCCAAGAATTTCTAAAAGGTACAGCAATCCCTCCAGGTCAATCAGACGGGCTGAAAATCACAGTGGGAGACGATCTCATCGAAATCCAACACCAATGGATTTTTTGGAAAGCAAACGGGAAACTCTACGCTCGTGATCTCAAATCGAATCGCAACGAAGTTTTTCTCATGGATTCAACGCTCGAAGCATCTTTACCTTGGACAAAAGATTTTTTTAAAAAGGCAGAACCTAAACCAGGTCCTTCTCATTCCTCTCAGCCATGAGAGGAGAATGCAAGCGCTGTGGCTTTGAATTCCCCAAGGCAGGATTCACTTCGATTGAACCCTGGGAATGCCCTGTCTGTGGCGCATTATCGAATCCCCCTCGCCCCAAAGGGGGCGTGGAATGCATTCAAGCCTATTTCAAGGATGTTTGGCAAATTATTACTGAGCCCACTTTGTTTTTTAGGCATCTTTCTACTCACGGAGGCCTCACTCGTCCGCTCAGTTTTGCTCTCATCACTCATTGGCTGGGTACAGCATTCAGCTTTCTTTGGCACCTCGTTCTAGGCGGCGTGTTTTCCCATTTTTTTCAAAAAATGATTCAAATGTCCAATCCAGTTTCAGACATTGACTCTTCAGGACGAACTACACAATTAATAGAAATCAGGGATCGCATCATCCAATGGTTTTTTGGGGCCGGTCCAATCATCGCCGATCCATTTATTACGCTTTTTTCTATTTTATTTACGTCATTCTTTGTCTTTATGGGAGCCAGAATTTGCGTCTCCCCCGGTAAAGAAGGTCATCCTCCTGAAATTTCCTTTGAGTCAGCAGTTCGAATTATTTGTTTTGGATTAAGCCCTACGCTTCTAGCTGCAATCCCATTTTTCGGAGGCATCATCGCTCCACTAGCTGTCATTATTGTGACTGTGATTGGAGCTCAAGAAGTTTATCGTATCTCGTTAGGCCGTGCTATTATTGTTGCCCTATTCCCAAAAGTCTTTTTTATTGGGATACTCATGACAGGGCTTCTTCTTTTTATTGTAGCTGTTTTTAAGCTTGTTACATCTGTGATTTAAAAAAGCCCTCGCAAGGGAAATGCTTCAAACGCTTCGATTTCGTTTTCTATTAGGTGCCGTTATACTTTGTATTTCCGTGGTTCAAATTTTCAGAAAAAGTTTTCATCCCGCTTTTCTGGAAAAACCTGCCGAAGCCGACGTTCTCCACCCCCCTGTCATCCGAGAATACCAGCCTAAATATTGCGATAATGTTTATCAATTATTCTGCCAAAAACGAGGCGTGAGCCAAGATCCTACAGGATTTGTTCATCCCGATATAGATGGCGAAATGCAAGCACTCAAAATTTATAAAGACATTATTAGACAACACAGAGATTGGAATGTCGAACAAATTGACGAAGAGCTTGTTCATCAAATTTTTAACCCGAAACGCAGAGAGCAGGTTTTAACTGCAGCCCGGTGGGTCAAACGTCAAATAGAAAACTTTATTAGTAGGCAACCGCGTTCTGTTTTTAATGCGCAAGAAAAACGACAAATCCTCTCCAGGATTCGAAAAACAGAATTAGAATTACCACCTCCTATTAGTCTTTATGCTGACGAACCGGACCTATTCACTCGTAACGAAGTGTATTATCAGCGCACACTAGATGGAAAAATGAGACTCCGTGTGGGAGGAGCTTTTTTACTGATTGCAAAATCATGGTTCAATCTCGTATTTACTCTTGCACACGAATGGGCCCATTCGATAGACCCCTGTGAAATTAGATCTGCACATCTTTCTTTTCCAGCTTATGATCGCCTCACTGCATGCCTCCTTCAACGGGGTCTCATCATTAGCCATAAAACCCGGTCTGAGTGCCAAGAAAACGATCAACTTTCTGAGACTTTTGCTGATTGGATTGCTGTTCAAATTACTGCTGATGCACTCGCCTCTTTTTCTACCGAATTTCAAACGGATCAAATCATTAATGCCGCGAGAAACTCAGTAAGAGATCTCTGTGAACAAGACGAAGACATAGAAATAGATACTCTCTCTTATCCTGCTCCTCGTGTAAGAATTGAAGGAATTTTTGGAAACAATCCCCACATCCGCCATTTATTAGGATGTACACTTCCTAAAAAAGAACCCTCTTATTGTACTTTTGAATCTAAAACTACAGGATCACTATGATAAAATTATTTATTTATGCTTTTTGTCTCCCCCTTCAAGCAGGACAAATCAACAGCAGTATAGAAATTCAATATGCTCTAGGGAGAGACCATTATCGTTTTGTTGCCACTTCTCAAAACAGTTCCATCGTAGCCAATACTTTTCTAAATCGCCAAGTCCTCGACACAGGACCCATTGATAGTAATCGTTACCCTCTTTTCTTAAAAAGGGTATCTGACTTTATAAGTCAGATTAAAAAAGATCCGATTCCCCGACCCCCTTGCCGCAGTCCCTTTAGAATCACAGTAAAAATTGGATCAGAAATCCATATCGCCTCAGGCTGTAGATCCACAAACGGAGGAGAGCTGAGTAAACTTGTCCGAGATGGAGAGTTTCTCTTGTATTCCAAAAATGAATGTGAGCAAAAATGAAGGTGCATGAATCCTACCCCCTATCCCGATTCGCAATTTAAAAATCTCCATTTTCAACTTTCAGAAATAAAACACCACTATGGATCCCAAGTGCATCTCCTTTCAGACCCCTTTCTCTTGTCCCACTTAGCCCAACTTTGCTCAGAAGAAACGGCTCAACCGATCATCAATGAATTAGTAACTACACTCTACTCCTCTCTCCTAAAAACGGTTGTCAATGAAGAGTTTCCAACATACTCCTCCCAAATTCGGACTCGCATGGCAGCCTACCATCCAGAAGCGGTTTATCAGGGACCTATGATTGATCCAGAAACACCTGTGATTACTGTCAATCTCGCTCGCGCCGGAACCCTTCCTTCTCACATTTGTTACACTGCTCTGAACTACTTTATGAACCCCAAACTGGTCCGCCAAGACCATATTAGCATCGGACGAACCACAGACGCGCAAAACAAAGTTACAGGGAGTCAGGTATCAGGCCATAAAATAGGTGGAACTGTGGATGGAGCCATTGTCCTTTTTCCTGATCCGATGGGAGCAACAGGGAGCACCCTCACAGAAGCTCTCGACCTTTTCAAAACCCGAGGCAAAGCCTTGAAATACATTTCTATTCATTGCATAGTTACACCGGAGTATTTAAATAAATTGCAAGCACATCACCCCGATCTCAACATCTATGCCATCCGTCTCGATCGCGGACTTTCTCCAAAAGACGTGCTGGATTCCATTCCTGGCACGCATCGCGACCGGGAAAGGGGGTTGAATGAGAAACACTATATTGTGCCAGGTGGTGGCGGTTTTGGGGAGATCATGAATAATGCCTATATCTAATGAAAAAGAAATCCAGCAACCTAAAATTTTAATTCCAGAAATAAAATTACAATCTCGAATTACCGAGTTAGCCTATGAAATCAATCATGATTACAGAGGACGAGAAGTCACTGCAATTTGTATTTTAAAAGGAAGCTTCATCTTCTTTTCAGACGTGATTCGGCAATTTGAGTTTCCAATGACTTGTGAATTTTTGGGAGTATCGAGCTATGGAAACAAAATGGTATCCTCGGGTGAAGTAAAAATCACGCTCGATATTAATGAACCTTTGGAGAATCGCCATGTCATTGTCTTTGAAGACATTGTAGATACAGGCCTCACACTCAGCTATATTATGAACTCTCTTCGAGCACGAAAACCCGCATCTCTGAAGAGCTGCTCGCTTCTCTTAAAACCAGAGTGTTTAAAAACAGAAATAGATGTGGATTACCTGGGTTTCAAAATTGGAAAAGAATTTGTTGTAGGATACGGAATCGACTTTGCGGGCAAATTTCGCGGACTACGCCATATTGGCTATATCGAGCATGGACATTAAATTCATTCATTCACGCGCTCCCACTCGGATTGACCTTGCAGGAGGTACACTGGACCTTTGGCCCCTCTACCTTTTTTTAAAAAATCCAACAACTCTCAATCTAGCCATCAATCTTTTTGCAGAAGCAAACTTAGAATTCAGACCAACAACAGGGAGCAACCCTGGGCATGTCATTTTAAAATCGGACGACCAATCTCAAGAGCTCCAATTGCCTTGGGATTCTTTTCAAAAAACACCTGAAATTCCCCATGCACTCATTCTCCATTTTAAGCTCCTCCAGTTTTTTTTTAGAAAAAAAAACGACAATCGATTCAGCCCCACCCCAGGGAGATCTCATTCTCCGTACTTTAGCTCGTAGCCCAGCTGGGGCTGGACTAGGAGGATCCTCAGCCCTCAGTATTGCACTGATTGGAGCTCTAGCCACATGGACAACCTCGATTGACCCAAAAACTCAAGGAGAGAAGTTCATTGAGATTGTCCGTGATATTGAAACGACTGTGATTCAAGTACCCGCGGGACTTCAAGATTATTATGGAGCTATGTTTGGTGGCCTTCAATTATTAAAATGGAAAACGGGATCTCACTCCAGAGAAAGCCTCTCTCCAGATACAATCAAAAAGCTGGATCAACGACTTTTGCTCTTTTATTCAGGCCAGTCCAGAAATTCA
>CAIYTD010000312.1 GCA_903928955.1 Oligoflexia bacterium
AGAGGAAGAAAAGGAGAATACCAAAAAGAGCTCATTCAACTCAGACAAAAAGGTTTTATCCGGGTGCGAATTGATGGAGAAGTTCTTGACCTCTCACAGGACATTTCCCTAGATAAAAACAGAAAACATGAAATTGATGTCTACATAGATAGGCTGATTATTAAAGAAAAACAAGGTAACCTAGGAACCCGTATCAGCGACTCCGTTGAACTCGCTCTTAAACTGGGAGAAGGACTACTCATTTTAGAAGCCGTTGAGGCCTCAAAAACAACAGAAACACTCATGTCGGAGCGTTTTGCTTGCATTGATTGTCAAGTGAGTTATCCAGAGCCTGAGCCTCGCACATTCTCTTTTAATAGTCCAATGGGAGCTTGTCCCAAGTGCAATGGTTTAGGAATTGATCCGGAGCAAGAGAAAGTTGAAATTTCAAATGAAACTCTTCATTCAGAAATCCCATTATTAGCTCAAGAAATAACTTCTGATACAGCTCCTTGCCCTATGTGCAAAGGATTTCGGCTTCGTAAAGAAACACTTCACTTTAAGTTAATCGATAAAAATATTATAGACATCTGCCGCCTATCTATTTTAGAAATGGGTCTCTTTTTTAAAACTCTCACTATAACAGACCGTGAACATTTAATTGCAGACAGAATTTTAAAAGAAATTCGGGAAAGAATATCTTTTTTAATCGAAGTGGGAGTCGGCTACCTAAGCTTAGCACGTCCTGCTCAAACACTTTCTGGAGGAGAAGCTCAACGCATTCGATTGGCAACTCAAATTGGAAGCTCCCTGGTGGGTGTGATTTACGTCTTAGATGAACCTAGCATTGGACTTCACCAAAGAGACAACGAGAAATTAATCGCTACATTAACTCGACTGAGAGATCTAGGAAATACTGTTCTTGTAGTAGAACATGACCGCGAAACAATGGAAGCGGCGGATTGGATTTTAGATTTAGGCCCAGGCGCTGGCACACAGGGTGGTTATCTTGTTGCATCTGGAACACTTCAAGACGTTCTTAAATCTAAAAAAAGCATCACTGGTAAATATCTAAGAGGAGATTTAGAAATCTCCGTTCCAAAAACAAGACGCCCTTGGAATCCAGAACGCTCTATTCGCATTGAAGGTGCCTCACTCAATAATTTAAAAAATTTGACAGTCGAGATTCCACTTGGAGTTTTAACCTGTGTAACAGGTGTTTCAGGCAGTGGAAAAAGCACCCTCATTATCGATACACTTTACCGATCATTAGTTCAATATCTCTATACGGTAAATTGTGACAATCTACAAGTAAGCAAGATTTTAGGGTTAGAACATATTGATAAGGTAATTGACATCGACCAAAGCCCTATAGGTAAGACTCCACGCTCTAACCCTGCGACCTATACCGGTCTATTTAGTTTAGTGAGAGACCTTTTTGCTCACCTTCCAGACTCCCAAGTCAGAGGATATGGGCCGGGCAGGTACTCCTTTAATGTCAAAGGAGGTCGTTGCGAATCCTGTGAAGGCGATGGAGTCATGAAAATTGAGATGCACTTCCTCCCTGATGTCTTTATTCAGTGTGAAGTTTGTAAAGGCAAAAGATATAATCGAGAAACTTTAGAAATTCGCTACAAAGGTAAAAATATTGCAGAAATTCTAGAAATGACTGGATCAGATGCATATCCTTTTTTTGAGGCTATTCCTGCAATTAATGCAAAACTTAAAATTTTAACCGAAGTCGGCTTGGGATATCTCCAACTAGGCCAAAGTGCAACTACACTCTCTGGAGGGGAAGCTCAGCGGATTAAACTTGCTAAAGAGCTTTCAAAAAGAAGTACCGGTAGAACCATTTACATTTTAGACGAGCCTTCAACCGGACTCCACTTTAATGACGTGAATAAGCTCATTTCAATCCTTCAAGCACTAGTAAATCAAGGGAATTCTGTAATTATAATTGAACATAATTTAGACATTATTAAAATTGCTGACCATATTATTGATTTAGGGCCAGAAGGCGGAAACGCAGGGGGATTTATAGTGGCTACTGGAACACCTGAAGAAATCGTTCAAACCAAGCAAAGCTTCACTGGTCAATTTTTAAAAAAATACATAAAGAAATCGCGCTTACTTTAAAATATTTAGTTGCATTAATTTAAAAAAGAAGTATTAACGGCCGCGGGGACCTTATTACCAGAAATCTCATAATCTCAATGAGTTTTTCTGAACAAATAAGGGTAAAGGGGACAATGAAAAATTATATATATCGTTCATTTTATATTTTTCTTTTATTTTTTGTAACGAGATCTAACTGTTACTCATTCGAATCTGATTTATTTCCTAGGTATTGCCTAAATATCGAACCAACTCCAGGACTTGAGCTAGCCAATCAAACTCCTATGTCAGCTGCAACACAAAAAATCCTAGTTTTATATTTATTAAGAGAATACGTAGACTTGAAAATAAATGATCAAAAAAATTTAATAAAAAAAGAAGAAACAGCAATAATTCTCTAT
>CAIYTD010000313.1 GCA_903928955.1 Oligoflexia bacterium
CTTTCCTTTGCCACCATGACGAAACGCTGTTTTATTTCTTAACGCAAAAATATTTATGTGCAGAATGGGAAGGATAAAATATCCTTAGTGAGTAGGCACAGGATTACAAATCCTGCGCAGCGGGGGGTGCATCCAGGAGGGAGGAGATTGTTGTTTTTTATAATCTTTTCTTTTGTCTTGATACAAAAAGAAACAAAAAATCAAGGCTGTATAAGAATGACTAAAAACATCTTTTGCCGACGCCGCAAGCAAAGAACTCGTCGCTATGCTCCTCAAACAGCTTTGCTTGTTTATGGCTTTCGGTGAAAAGCTGTTTTCTTAACGTGATTCTTATAATGCCGGATTAGAGGAGGGGAAAGGAGTTATGAGTTATGAATTATGAGTTATGAGTGAGGAGGGTGAGGTGGGAAAGGGGAATATTGTGGGGGAGGATAGTACTTGTTTAAATTTTAGTAGTTTTGGGCGGTGAAATAAAAAAATAAAGGCTGGCGGAAATGAAAGTAAACAAAAGTAAAGAAGGTGGATTAAAAATCCAAGGCTCTTGGGACGAACTTTCATCCCGAAGCATCGGGACAACCCAGCGTGTTATCGAACTTACCGACCAAGCTAGTTACAATCTTAAAGGAGATGAAACGCACCTGTCAGGATTTTTACCCGGTAATAAGTAATTTTTAATTCGTAATTAAATATGAGCCAGCAAAAAATATCCATCCGTTTTTTCAATGACCGTGAGGTGCGAGCCGTTTGGGATGAAGAGAACGCCAAATGGTGGTTTTCGGTAATGGATATTGTGGGTGTATTAAATGAAGAGAGCGATTACAGCAAGATTCGTAATTATTGGAAATATCTGAAAGCAAAACTCAAAAAAGAAAACAGTGAAGTGGTTAGTGCCACTACCCAGTTGAAATTATTGGCACCAGACGGCAAAAAACGTTTAACTGACATGCTTGACAGTGAAGGCATCATTAGGCTTGCCAAAAACTTCCCTAACAACCGCGCAACGAAATTCTTGGATTGGTTTTTATATAGCGACAACAGCATTGATGGACAGAGCAAGAAAAAGGCATATACTCTTTTTGAAAGTAACCTGATTGATGGATTTGAAGTTGGCACCGGTAAAGGTTTGCAACAAATTCATGCCTATTTGTTTGGCGGATTGTATGATTTTGCAGGGAAAATCAGGCAAAAGAATATTTCAAAAGGAGGATTTCAATTTGCCACCTCACACTTTTTAGGCAATACCTTAAAACAAATAGATGAAATGCCCGAAACCACTTTTGACGAAATAGTGAATAAGTATGTAGAAATGAATATTGCACACCCGTTTATGGAAGGTAACGGCAGAAGCACTCGATTATGGTTGGATTTGATATTAAAAAAACGGTTGAAAAAATGTGTGGATTGGAGCAAAATAAGTAAACGAGATTATATGAACGGAATGATGCTAAGCCCAACAAACAGCAAAAGCCTGAAAACACTTTTGAAACAGGCACTTACCAATAAAATTAATGACAGGGAACTTTTTATGAAAGGCATTGACTATTCCTATTACTACGAAGAAAATTAAAAATTAGGAATGAGGTGGGTGGATGGTAAAGAGGAAAAAAGAGGGGGAGAATTGTACTTGTTTAAATTTTTGTAGTTTTGGGCGGCTAAATAAAGATATAAAGGCTGGCTGAAATGAAGGTAAATAAAAGTAAAGTAGGTGGATTAAAAATCCAAGGCTCTTGGGACGAGCTAACAAATCTCGAACAGCGTGATGCCGAACATACCGACCGAGTTAGTTACAACTTGAAAGGAGCTGAAACGCACCTGTCAGGATGTTTACCCAGAGTGTTACCGAACATCTCGACCATTTTGAATAAAATGCAAAATGGCTGAGGCTAAGGCAAGGATTAAGATTAATAAGTTACTTGAGGAATCGGGATGGAGATTCTTTGATGTGGATGGGTTGCCTGCCAATATAGTTTTAGAGCCGAGCATTAAGATTAAACAAAACCAGTTGGATGACCTGGGGGAGGATTATGAAAAAACAACAAAAGGTTTTATTGACTATTTGCTTATGGATGATAAGGGTTTTCCATTTATTGTTTTGGAAGCTAAAAAGGAAGAAATAAATCCTTTGATGGC
>CAIYTD010000314.1 GCA_903928955.1 Oligoflexia bacterium
AAAATATTCATATTTTTTGACTAAGAAACATCAAGCATCTTTGCCATTCTGGAAGTACAATTTCGTCTGTTTCATTTTGTAGACATATCAATAGTAGCCGTTGCAGAGTTTTAGAGTACTCTGTTAATTCTATATCAGAGAGGCCGCTTAAAAAATTTCCAAGGCTGATCGCAAGGTTACGTCTAAATTGTTGGGGTTTGATTCTCTTCATTGAAGAGTGTTTTACTCGAGCTTGATATTGTAAAATATCTTCTGCTAGTAAGGATTCCCAGGTTTTTAGGTCAGTAGCATTTTTTCCCGGAAAATTTATATCTGAGCGACTGGGTTTGATATTAAAAGGGCAAGATTCTTGGCAAACGTCGCAGCCAGCCACCCAGGTTCCGAGCTGTTTTTTTTTTATTTCACTTAATGCAAGTGCTCCCCTTTTTTCGAGAGTCATATAGCTAATGCATCGGTTTGAATTCAGGACATGCGCTTTTTCAAATGCTTGCGTTGGACATGCACTTAAACACTGTTTGCAATTGCCGCAATAGCTTGGCAAAGGTTTTGGGCCTTGTCCTGTTTTTTGATTAACAAGTACTTCTCCAAGAAAGAGATAACTTCCGTATCGAGGATGAATCAGTAAAGTGTTTTTCCCTATCCATCCTAAGCCAGCAAGTGCTGCCCAGCTCCGTTCGAGCACTGCACTCGTATCGACACATATTTTCCAGTCAAGATATTCCTTTCGAAGTGGAGAATTCCATTGCTGTTTCACGTTTTGCATCACTACTTCTAATTTTTTTGCAATTGCAAAATGATAGTCTTCCCCCTGAAGATATCGAGCATATCGGGGACCTATTTTGGCATCATTTGCTCCTGCACTTTGACTCGGATAAGGGAGAGCTACACACAGTATACTTTCTGTTTGGGGATAGACTAGGCGAGGATTTGCTCTGCGGTCTCGTCCACGGATCAGGTAGTTCATGGATCCAGCAAATCCTGATTCAATCCATTGGTCGTAGTGTTGGATATGGTTTTCAAACGAGTGAACAGGGCTTGAAAAGGCGAGGTCAAGATCAACTGTTCCCGCCAATGGAAACCCCGCTTCGTGAGCGCAGTCAATCAGGAGGGTTTTAAGATTCATGCCTTACTTTTGATCCCAGGCAGCAATGCCTCCTTCTAGTGATCTGAGGTTTTTAAAACCTAGGCCTTTGAGAATGGCTACTCCGTAGAGGCTCCGAACGCCATGAGCGCAATAAATTACAATATCTGATTCTTTATTGAGTTCTGATTCAGCGCGATTTTGGAGTTCTCCTAGAGGAATGAGGATACACCCCTCGATGGAGGATACTTCATATTCTTCGATTTCTCTAACATCGAGGAGAACTACAGATTTTAAGCAATTTCGAAGTTCTTTCGATGTAATGATAGGATTAGGATGAGAGTTCATTTCGCCACTCGCTTGTAGGATTTATTTGAAAGTTTAAACCTTGCTGGATTCGATTTTTAGATAGAATGCGTATGGCCTTTCCAAGGAGATCATGGGGGAGAGCTTCTGTAATTTCAACTTCAACGAGGTCTCCAGGCTGGAGGGCTTCCGATTTTAGTGTTATTTTTAAATTCTCAAGGTCATTAATGAGAACTTGCCCGTCAATTTCTTGTGCCTGAGTAGACATTCTTCCTTGGATGAGGAGATCAGTTTCGGGGCTAGGTCCTTCAATTAGGACAGCAACAGATTTCCCGATGAATTTTTGATATTTTTCAAGAGATTGGCGTTGAAGAATTTCGTTTAAAACTTTTGCTCTTCTCCGTTTTGTGGAAGGGTGGATTTGTTTACTCATTTGAGCTGCTTTTGTGCCTTCTTCTTTTGAATAACGAAATACACCTACATGATCGAGTTGCAGAGTTTCCAGATCCTGACAAAGTTCTTGAAATTCAGTTTCTGTTTCTCCAGGAAACCCTACAATGATAGAAGTTCTAAAAACAATTCCTGGAATTTGTTCCCTCAATTTTATAATGAGATCAAAGAGTTTGGCTTTGGTCAAACGACGGTTCATAGAATGGAGGACTCGGTCGCTTGTGTGTTGGATAGGCATGTCTAAATACTTTACTATTTTTTCTTGACTCGCAATAATCGAGATTAATTCCTCTGAGAATTGATCAGGATAAACGTAGTGAAGTCGAATCCAATCTAGTCCATCTATTTTACAAAGTGCAGGGAGGAGTGTTTCGAGGCGCTCTCTGTATTTCCATTCCATGCCGTATTCTGTTAGGTCTTGAGCGACCAGGTTAAGTTCTCGAACACCCTTTGAAACAAAATTTTCAGCCTCAGTAACGAGGGATTCCACTGTGCGAGAGCGAACATTGCCTCGAAGTGTTGGGATAATGCAAAATGCACAGCGCCGATTACATCCTTCAGATAGTTTGAGATAGGCAGAGTATCTGGGGCCAGTATGGATTCTTGGATCTGTTTCCGTATGAATAAATGCAGGTTGGTCTATATAAGAGCGTTGTGGAAGGGGTTCTCCTATTTTTAAAGCTTGGCCATGTTTCTGAAGGAGTTCTGTAATTTTATGATATTGTCCCGTTCCAATAAAAAGATCTACTTCTGGCATTTCCTGTTCAAGCTCTTTAGAATAACGTTGAGAGAGACAGCCTGATGCAACTAGAATTTTGCATTTTCCAGTTTGCTTGAGTTGAGCCATTTCTAGAATAGTCTCGATAGATTCTTCCTTTGATGCTTGAATAAATGAACAAGTATTGACAATAATAACTTCGGCATCGCTTGAACTCTCTGAAAGTATGTATTGATCGTTTTTGAGAAGTCCTAGCATTACTTGAGAATCGACTAAATTTTTTGGACATCCAAGACTTATAAAATAAACGGATGCCTGTTGTGTTGTAGATTGCTGATTCATATTCAACTAATTCCTAAAGTTTCCAAATTGCATAGGTACCTTAATTTGGTCTTGGCTTTGTTTCAAAAGTGAAATGGCTTCTTGAAGGTCGTCTCTATTTTTTCCGGTCACACGCACTTGTTCGTCTTGAATTTGAGCCTGGACTTTTAGTTTAGCGTTTTTGATCGCTGCAATAATCTCTTTTCCTTTTTCTTTTGAAATTCCAGCCTGAATAATTATAACTTGTCTGACGCTTCCACCAAAAGCAGACTCTATTTTTTGATAATCCAAAGCAAGAGTAGAAATGCCTCTTTTAATTAATTTGGTTTGAAAGATGTCATTCAGAGCGTCCAGTTTTGCCTCTTCGCTCGACCAAAGGGTAACTGACTTTTCTTTTTGGTCTAATTTTATTTCTGTTTTAACACCCTTAAAGTCAAATCGTTGAGAAATTTCTTTTATGGCTTGATTCACTGCATTATCTAGTTCTTGCCAATTCATTTCCGCAGAAACATCAAATGATGGCATAAAATCCTCCTGCTGCGTTTGCGTTGTTGTATACAGAAATGGTCAGTTAATTGCAACCTTAAATTTTTTTCTACAAAGAGTTGTTGATTCTATCTGTTTCGGGGGGTGGGGTAAATTCAAATAAACTATTTGAAAGGGGAGATCCAAGTATAATAGCGCTAAGGACTAATTCTGAACGGTTTCCACCTCGATGGAGCAGTGTGACCTTTTGAATGAGTTTTTCAGGGAGTGCAATTTCAATGATTGCACTGATCACGCTACCTGCCATTCCAGGTTCAGGAATCAGTTCAAAAGTAGTCGGTCCTTGTTTTTTAATTTTTTGAATTTCTTGGATAGAGAATGACCCGGATAAAAGTGATTCTGCTAATTGAGATTGAACCTCAGTTGATTTTTTTTCTACTAGCTGTCCTTTTTCTCCTTTATCAAAAGGGGGAGTATAATAAAGGTATTTTTTCCCGTTTCCAATTAAAAGGCTGCTGTCAGGTTGATCGGTTTCCCATCGAACTTTTGAAGGACGTTTAAAAAAAATTTTTCCTGAGCTTTTTTTCTTCTGCTTTGAAAGGATCGTGTCTTCCGTTATTTGAGTAAAATCTGCAGAAAGAGTAGCAGCTCGAGAATACTGAGTTTCTACTTCTTTTAATAGTTGAGGAAGTATAATGCGAGTCTTTGCTTCTAAGGAGTTGAGAGTCCCCAATAGAAGAATTCCTAATAAATTAGTGCATTTCAATAGATACCATTTTTGAAACACCAGGTTCCTCCATTGTCACGCCATAGAGCGTATCATTTAGTTCCATTGTTTTTTTGTTGTGTGTAATTAATATAAATTGGCTTTTGAAAGACATTTCTCGAAGAAGTGCATTAAATTTGCCAATATTTGCATCATCCAGGGGAGCGTCTACTTCGTCCAGTACGCAGAAAGGGGAAGGTTTGACCATAAAAATAGCAAAAATGAGAGATACTGCTGTGAGGGCTTTTTCGCCACCTGAGAGGAGAGTCATATTCGCAATTTTTTTGCCTGGTGGTTGAGCAAGAATATCTACCCCTGCCTCTAGGATGTCTTTTGAGTTTTCGGGGTAGAGGAGTGACATTTTTGCTTGTCCTCCTCCAAAAACGATCGGAAATAAGCGCTCAAAGCGCTCTGCAATTGCTTCAAAAGCTTTTTTAAAGCGCTCTTCTGAAGTTTTATTAATATGGTCGATCGCATCTTTCAGATTTTCCAGCGAGTGTTCGAGATCCGTTCTTTCTAAGAGAAGATGGTCGTATCTTTTTTTTAATTGTTCAAATTCTTCAATGGCCATCACATTTACTTCGCCGAGACGCCGAATTCTTTCCCGAAGCCTTTCTACCTCTTCGCTCAGCGTGAGTTCTTCCTCTGCAGAAAGTTCTAAATGAGGCACAGTCTCGATTTGAGAAGGAATTGTTAAACAGCCAGGTCCGTATTTCTCTTCTAAATTTCGGATTAAATGAGAGATTTCGCCTGAAAGTTTTTCAATTTCTAAAGCGATGTGAGTTGTATCTGTATTTTTTTTCTCTCCAACTCTATGGAGTTGTTTGACTTTTTCAAGAGTTTGATTCAGTTGGAAGTTCGATTTTTCAATTTGATCTTTTACTGCAGCCAATTTTACTCTGTGATCTGCAAGAGAAAGTGTGAGTTCCTGGATGCGAAGGCTGAGTTCTGACTCGCCACCCGAAAATTGTTCCTGTTCGCGAACGGCTCGGTCTAGAATTCGAAGGACTTCTGTTAGACGGCGTTTACGATCCGCAATGAGAGATTTGAGTGCTTCTAATTCGCGTTTGAGACTAAAAGCTCTCTCTTTAGTGGAAGCCTCTCGAAGTCGAATGCTTTGCAAAGCAGCGTCCTTAGAATAGAGGGATTCTTCTTTTTCTAAGAGTTCCGTTTCAGCAGAAGAAATCGTTGTTTCTAGTGATTCACGTTTTACTAGGAGTTCTTCCAGTTTTGTCTCAAGAATTTCGCGGTTTTTAAGTGATTCATCGGATTGATGATTCATTTCTTGACAGTCTTGGAGGAGAATATGGAGATGATTTTTGGCGTCTTGAAGTGCTCGCTGTGTTTGATGGACATCCCTTTGTAATCCAGAGGACTGAATTTCTAAAGATTGAAGATCTTGTTGGATATTTTGTACTTGCCGTCGCAAAACTTCTAGTTGTTGTTTGGATTCGTAAACAGCTTCTTCCGATGCGTGAAGCCTGCTTTCTGCCTCTTCTACTTGAATACGGAGGTCTTCTATAGCGCGCTTTCGCTTGAGTACGCCTACTGCACCAGATGTGTTGAAGCTTCCCCCGCGAATGAGTCCAGTGGGTTCTAAGGCTATTCCGTCTTTACTTACTAGTGACCAGCCGGAAAGCGATTGAAATGCATTGCTTTGATAAAATTCGGTTATTCCGGCAGAGGATTCAACCAAGCAGACTTGATTAATCATTCTATTGAGAATTTCTTGTAGACTTTCATCAGAAGTCACAAACTGGGACAGTTCTCCTAGTACTTGAAAGCCGTATTTTTCTAAAAGACTTTTAATTTCACTGAAGGGTTTGCGGGATGAAGCTGGATTTTTTTCAGCAGATAAGGCAGGAAACAGGAGCTGAAGGCTGACTCTTCCTTGTTTATCGAGTCGAACTTGCTCGAGAAGGGGAAGGACAAAATCGGTCTCTTGAACAATGAGACTTTCAATCCGACTTTCTAGCCAGATTTCTAAAGCTGCTTCATATCCGCTTGAAACTTCAAGAACATCTGTTAGTGCTGCAATTTTATTTTCTTTATCATGAGCTTTTGCCCAGTCTAGTGCAGCTTTTGGCCCGTCTCCTAAGCCTTCGTGGGATTCATCGAGCTCTTCCAGGCTTTGCAGTTTAGATTTGATTTGAGTTGCGGATCGATGGCAATCGTTTTTTCTATTCTCTAATTCTTTACATTCCTGTTCTAATGAGCGGACTTGTGCAGTTTGAACTTTAATTTCCGCTTGTAAAATTTGACGTTGATTTTGTACTTCTTCAGAAGCCGATAGAGATTTTTTTAGCTCGTCTTCAATATTGATTAATTTTTGAGATTGAGTTTCTGCTTGTTGAGAGATTTTGTTGGCTTGTTCACGAGCAGATTCTGCTTTACTGGAAAGTCCGGCTGCTTTTGAGGTGAGCTCGCTGATTTGATGGATTCCTGTCATGAGTTCGCGTTGGGAAGAGTCTAGTTCGGATCGAGCTTGATCTACTTCTTTTCTAAAGCTCCGCAAGGTTTCACTAATTTCAGATGCTTCTTGCGCAGCAGATTGAAAAAGTTCATGCGCGTCATCAGCTTCTTTTTGAATTTCATCAGAGCGGACAGAATCGTTTGAGAGAGAGGCTTCTAATTCTATTTTTTCGGACTCTAAAGTTTCTCTTTGAGTAGATAGGTCGCCTTGTCTTCGTTTTGATAGATCGAGAGCACTTTTTTCATGAGACAGCTGTCCAGCTAGGTCTTGAATTTCACTTTGCAATTCTTCCGCTGCTTTTGTTTCCGTGATGAGG
>CAIYTD010000315.1 GCA_903928955.1 Oligoflexia bacterium
CTCTAATTGAGTACGGTAAGCCTTATTATCAAAAGATTTTAAATTCACTTCAATATTGAGATTTTTTTTCAATTCCTTCTGAATAAAATTTCCCACTATCCATTCTTTATCCCAATTCGGAATACTGTAATTTAAAACAATAGGACGGCCTCCTATTAATCCAGATTTCTTAAGCTCTTCTTTGGCACGCACGAGGTTATAAGGCAATCCGAGATCTCTTGAAAAACCCATCATCATCGGCGGGACAAATGAAGTAGCAGGCTCATGTCCTCCCTGCAAAAGAGCAGATAATTTTTTCTTATCAATTGCCATCGATATGGCTCGCCTCAAATTTAAATTAGAAGCGGGATACTGAGAGACTCCAAAACTCAAAAATCCAGTTTTCAAAAGTGGCAAAATTTTAAGATCAGATCGATTTTCTACTTTTTTTAAATCTACTGCTGCCAAATCCGATAGAAAATCTAATTTTCCAGCTTCGTAAAGAGAAAGGGCATTCGAATCATCCTTAATAATCCAGGCATTAATTTCATCCACATTCCCCCGAGCGCCATAATAATGAGGATTAGCCTTCATCACAATTTTAGAATCTATATCATGGCTCATGAGGAGATAAGGACCAAGATTCACCATTCTTCCAGGAGTATCCCAACCGGTGCCATATTTTTCAACCACATCTTGACGCAAGGGAAAAGTAGACCAAAAACTGGGAATAAAAAGCCAATGGGATACGGGTTGAGCCAATTGAACTTGAAGAGTAGAATCGTCAAGCGCTTTAACACCTACCTGATCAAAATCGAAAAGCGTCCCATTATTATAAGCTTCAGCTCCCTGAATATCAAAAAGACAATAAGCATAGGAGGCTGCCGTGAGAGGAGACAAAAGCCGTTTCCAGCTATAGACAAAATCTTGTGCCCGAAGTGGTACTCCATCTGACCATTTGATTCCAGGACGCAACTTAAACCGATACACTCTACCGTCTTCACTGATAGACCAGCTCTCTGCTAAAGCAGGCATAGGCTTGAGACTGGAACCGAGTGTCACAAGCCCTTCCATCAAATTCATTAAAACATAAGCTTCCACTAAAGTGTGGGCTCGGTTCCAATCGAGAGTTTCAGGCTCATCTCGTATTCGAAATGTAAAAACAGGACCAGCAAAAGTGGTAACAGCAGAAAAAACCAGCACTAAAGCAAGTAAGTAGCGTGGAACTTTAACTTTCATCTAGATGAACAACCTCCACCACGACATCTCCATAGATCTTTGCCTGACAACCCAATCTTGAATTCTCTTGAACTCCCTCAGCCACTCTCTCTAAACGATCTATTTCATCTTCTTCTAAGGCCGAAAGGGAACTCATTCCTGATTTTACCTGAATATGACAGGTGGTACAGGCACAAAATCCTCCACACGCATGTTGAAGCGGGATGTCATACTGAATAGCAGCATCTAAAATGGTAATACCCGCTTTAACTTCCTGCGTCACATTCATAGGTAAAAATGTAATTTTGGACATCTGGATGAATACTCCTTTTAACAAGAGTTAAGGGTTTCTTGTCGATTCGACAAGAGTTTCTTTCATCAAAAGTTCTGCAAAACGCATGGTCGCGTGATTCAAGGCGTCCGAGGCTTCACGAACTTGCTGACTTTCCTTCTGCTCAAGCGCTCTTTTTAAGCAAGCTACCTTATTTTCAATCCCTACTGCATCACTTGCGCTTAAGAGGCGTAAAATGTCTGGAAGCCTCTTTTCAACAACTCGAAGAATTGCTTCCGCTTGATTACGAACATCTACTGACTGTTGATAAATGCGATCAGCTTCTGCATTCTCCATGCTGGAAAGCAACATCTTCTCCACTTCAGCATCTGTCAAACCAAAACTCGGACGAACTTCTAAGGATTGTTCTTTTCCAGTTTGTAAATCCTTAGCAGCTACCTGTAAAATTCCATCAGCATCAATCAGAAAAGTTACTTCAATACGAGCCATTCCTGCAGGCATGGGCTGAATTCCCTTCAACTTAAACCGAGCAAGACTGCGATTGTCCTCCGATTTTTCTCGCTCCCCCTGAAGGATATGAATATCCACTCCCGTTTGGTTTTCGACAAAAGTAGTAAAAACCTCTCGAGCAATAGCAGGAATCCGAGTATTTCTCGAAATCAGAGGAGCCATCACTCCCCCATAAGTTTCTAATCCTAGAGAAAGAGGAACTACATCCAAAAGAAGTAGATCTTGATTTTGACCAGACAGAATGTCAGCCTGGATTGCTGCTCCTTCAACAACCACTTCATCAGGATGAACAGAAGTATTAGGATCCCGACCAAAAATATCCTTCGCAAAGTCTTGAACTACTTTTAATCGAGTAGGACCCCCTACCATCACCACATCGGATAGATCCGAAACCTTTAACCCAGCATCTTCCAATGCCTTCAAACAGGGCTCACGGGTTCTTTCAAGCACCGCTCTTGCGAGGCGATTAAATTCATCTAATGTCCATAATCTTCGGTATTCATTTCCAAAAACAGACACTTTAAATTCAGCTTCGTCCTTATGTGACAAAGCGATCTTAGTTGCTTCAGCTGCTTCGAGTAGCGAGGCATGTAACTGGACATCAGCAGTAGCATCGATATTCCACTGTTTTTGAATCTCATCGAGAGCTACCTGAACGAGAAGATAATCCAGATCATCCCCACCCAATGCAGTATCGCCATGAGTAGCAAGAACTTCAAAAATTCCATCCTGCAGTTTCAAAATAGAAACATCAAAAGTACCGCCCCCGAGATCATAGACCGCAATTAAACCTTGACGCTTTCGATCTAAGCCATAGGCAAGTGAAGCTGCAGTGGGCTCATTCAAAATGCGAAGGACATCTAATCCTGCTAAACGTCCAGCAGTGCGAGTAGCTTGCCTCTGTGCATCATTAAAATAGGCAGGAACTGTAATCACTGCCTGATAAATTGAGCACCCCAATTGACGCTCAGCAGCCCGTTTCAGCTCGCGCAAGATCATAGCTGATATTTCTATAGCACTATAGGCATGCTCTCCTACCCGAATACGAACCCCTCCTTCTCCTGGAATAATCTCAAAGGGTAAAGTTTCCGCAATGGACTTTAAATCTTCAAAACCACGACCTAATAGTCGTTTAACCGAAAAAACAGTATGTTCAGCATGTCTGACCTTCTTCTGCTTGGCTTCCAGGCCGACTACCGGTTGGCCATCCACAAAAGAAACCACGGAAGGCAAAAGATGCATGCCATCACGAACACTGAGTACACAAGGGCGCCCATCTTGAACCATTGCTACAAGACTATTGGTAGTACCTAAATCAATACCCACAATAGGGGAGAATTTATTTCCAAGAGTCTGTTTATTTATTTGTATAGGCATTTTTTTTAATCCGTTCTACATCCTTTTCCAACGATTCGAGATAGCTTTGAATCTGAATATCAACAGCTATTTCTTTCAAAATCTGAGTGGATTGAGTCAAATCAAAACTCTTTTCTTTTAATAAAAGATCTTGCTCCATTTGCTTTTTTTGTTGTTTCAATTCGATTTCAAACTCAAAAAGCTTATTCTTAGCTTGCTCAAGACTTTCTGTCATTAAATCCTGAATTTCAAACCAAGCCTCTGACAACTCCACTGGAACCGCCTGACGGGCAGATTGAATTCCTTCTATCTTAAGAAGATAACCTCTCAAAAGGTTTGGATTTTTTAATATCCTATAAGCTTGATTTAAAAAACTCATCCATTCGATCGAAAGATTTTTGATTTCTTGAGTTGCTCATGAAAACCGATCAGGATGAAATGCTCTCGAAAAAGAATAAAACTTTTTTTCTAAATCGACTAAATCGAGTCGAAATCTTCGCGGTAATCCAAAAGCACTAAAATAATCTTCTAAAATAACAATAGGTTGAGGAACACCACATTTTGAACAAATATGGCGAAGTAAACCCACTCTGTTCTCTAGAGCAGACTCCTGAGAACAATGAACACACCTAGGCTGAAAAACTGGAGCCACAGCCACAAGTACGCTTCGCATTGGGATTATTAAAAACAAACCCTGTACCATTTAATCCATCAGTAAAATCTAAAACTGTTCCTGATAGATAGAGAAACGACTTCGAATCACAAACAATGCGAATTCCTTCTTTTTCAAATACTTTATCAGTCGTTCCAGCGGGCTGAGAATCAAATCCAAGCTTATAACTCATTCCAGAACAACCGCCTCCTACGACCTGTACCCGGAGCATAGCGCCAGATGCAGACGGATCCGTTTGCTGAATCCGTTTAATTTCGGAGACTGCCTTATCGGACACTTCTATGGTCATGCTGTTTTAATCTCCTTACTTTTCTTAAGATAATCTGAAATAGCAGCTTTAATTGCATCCTCAGCTAAAACGGAACAATGGATTTTAATAGGAGGAAGAGAGAGTTCTTGAACAATATCCGTATTTTTAATAGCCAAAGCTTGTTCAATGGTCTTGCCCTTCAACCACTCCGTTGCTAAAGAAGAGCTTGCAATTGCGCTTCCACAACCAAACGTTTTGAACTTTGCATCCTTAATTAAATGAGTTTTTTCATCAATTTCAACCTGAAGTTTCATCACATCACCGCATTCGGGTGCTCCTACTAAGCCAGTACCCACACTCGCGGAAGTCTTATCGAGAGATCCTACATTGCGAGGATTTTCATAGTGATCAATTACTTTTGTTGTGTATGCCATATTTTATCTCCTTCGTTTCTATTAGTGTGCAGCCCAACTCACAGTTTTCAAATCCACACCCTCTTTTACCATTTCATAAAGAGGAGATAGCTCTCTTAATTTTTTAACTATACAGACCACTTTTTCAGCTGCAAAATCAATCTCTTCTTGAGTAGTAAAACGACCTAATCCAAATCGAATACTAGTATGTGCAAGATCCTCACCGACTCCTATATGCTTCAACACGTAAGAAGGCTCAAGACTTGCTGAAGTACAAGCAGAACCACTAGATACTGCAAGCTCCTTCATGCCCATCATTAAAGATTCGCCTTCTACATAAGCAAAACTCACGTTGAGATTATTAGGCAATCGATCGGTAGGATGACCATTGAGATAAACTTCATCTAGATTTTCTTGAATCTTCTCCCAAAGTCGATCCCGCAAGCGCTGAATTCTGGGCACTTCTTCTGACATCTCTTTTTGAGCCAACTCGACAGCTTTCCCCATACCCACAATTCCTGGAACATTCAAAGTCCCAGACCTCATCCCTCGCTCATGTCCACCTCCATAAATAAGAGGCGTCAATCGTACTCGAGGATTTCGCCGACGGACATAAAGCGCAGCAATTCCCTTAGGACCGTAAATTTTGTGAGCAGTTAAAGAAAGTAAATCGACACCCATCGACTCTACATTCAAAGGTATTTTGCCCACTGCCTGAACTGCATCTGTATGAAATAAAACACTCCGTTCTTTGCATACTTTTCCAATCTCTCCAATCGAATTAATCGTTCCAATCTCATTATTAGCAGCCATTATAGACACTAAAATGGTTTGAGGAGTCATCGCATTTCGAACGGACTCTGGACTCACTTGTCCATAAGAATCTACTTTCAAATAAGTAATTGAAAATCCCTTTTTCTCAAGAAAATGGCAAGTATCTAAAATCGACTTATGCTCAATAGGAGATGTAATAATATGCTTGCCCTTCTCTTGATACATCTCAGCAACACCCATCAAAGCGAGGTTATTGCTTTCAGTTGCGCCACTGGTAAAAATAATTTCTTTTTCATGCGCCCCAATAAAATGAGCAATTTGTTGCCGCGCCTTTTCTACTGCAGCCTCAGCAGTCCATCCGAACTCATGATTACGACTTGCAGCATTTCCAAAAATTTCTGTAAAATAAGGTATCATCGTCTGAAGAACTTCTGGATCTACAGGCGTTGTGGCATGGTAGTCGAGATAAATTGGAAACTTCATTTGATAAAACTCTCCCTCTTGAATTCTGTCAATTGGATAGGCCCCTCTTGAAGCTCTGCCAACTGAATACTCGATAAGAAATGAAAAAAACGTAAATTCAACTGATTCATCCAAGACTTAATTTCACACCGATACGCATAACCACACTCTAGAGAAGCATGATCGACATCTCCAGAGCATGCAACGATCGACTGAGGGCCTTCCATCAGCTGCAAAAACTCTCCTAATGAAACTTCGGTTAACGCTCGCTGCAAAGTATATCCGCCTTTAGCGCCGTGGGCTGATTGAATGATCCCTGTCTCTTTGAGTCTTTGAAGCGTCTTAGCAGTGATTTCAAAAGGCAGCCCATAAGAATCTGCGATCTCTCGTGCGCTAGTGACTCCTGTCGGATCGAGCAAATACTTACGACTCATATGGCGTAGTGCCATTAAGCCATATTCTGTTGTTTTATTGAGCTTAATCATACTGCCTTTTTTAAATACGACAGTTAGAGTCCGATTTCAAGTCTTTAAATCTCATATACGATAAATTATATCGTATATGACCCCACTAAGACAAGTCTATAGTATTTAAGACATTAGGCGCGAGACGCTATCGGCTCTCCCAGCTGAACTAAGGTCTCTCGACCTAGAGCTGTTTGTTTGATCAAATCAGAATCAGGTTTCCAAGCACCAGCTACCCCCAAAACAATAATAGTTGAAGCCCCAAATAGGAAATATCCTTTTTCATCCCCTCGAGCAAATTCCTTCTGAAGAGGAAACGTTTGGATAATTTTTCCAACACAATTAGCGCCCACTTCAATATAAGCTATTTTTCCAAAGTTCTGAGTTTCCAGGATGCTCACCTGGCGTTCATTCGTTATAAAAATCTCACTCTTATAGCGAAGCGCAATAGGATTGACAGAATGCAGTTTCCCCGGAATGCGATAAGTAGCAACACATTTTCCAGAATCTGGAAAATGAAAACGATGGTAATCTGTCGGACACAACCTTGCTAGTAAAAGCGGCCCACCTTCAAATATCTTCGCCCACTCTAAATGGAGAAGTAAACCAGATGACGACAGTGTTGTACCTTTAACTGGAAATTTTTGATCGGGCTTCACCTGCTCATAACCGAGATAACGCGCCTCTGAAAAAGCAGGGAACTGAGACGGATCTGGAACGAAAGTGCGCACTCCCGGTTTAAATTTCCGAATAAAAAAATCATTAAAAGTTAAAAAAGGCCCAGATTCAAATTCTTCCATTGGGATATGAAAATTTTTTATAAAAGATGGAATTTTTCTGCGACTCCATCGAGAAGACTGATAGTAACCATAGAGTTGACTCAGAAAAGAATGAGATAGTACTTTATCAGCAAGCTTCTGACCAAGTGTGGTTTCATAAATCCATCTCAGAAATGCATCACCGTAAATTTGCTCTTCTTCTACTTGAGAATCACGGCGGTTCCAAAATAAAATTTTAGAACTCATACTCTCACCTCTGAAAGTAATTTAGGCTGATGAGCTACCAATAAACGAATCTCAAGCAATTGCCTGACAAATGCTCCTACGTGTTCTAGATAAAAAGCATTAGGACCATCGCTCTTTGCTTGATGAGGCCGAGGATGGCACTCCATAAAAACGCCATCTGCACCTGCCGCCATTGCCGCTCGAGCCAAAGTCTCGAGATACTCTCGCTTCCCTCCCGTACTCTTTCCTCCTGGTGCAGCTCCCGGCGTTTGAATAGAATGAGTTGCATCGTAAATGACGGGGATACCCCATTGCTTCATGCATTGGAAGGAAACCATATCTACCACTAAAGTATTGTAACCAAAAGATACCCCTCGTTCTGTTAGATAAAACCAAGGTTCAGGGATATCTTTTTTACTCTTTTCTTGAACCGCACGCACTTTTTCAATAATATTTTTGGCATCCCATGGTGCTAAAAACTGGCCTTTTTTTACATTCAGCTTTCGCTGCCATTGAAGTGCAGCCTCTGCAGCTGCTACGATCATATCTGTTTGACGACATAAAAAAGCGGGCACTTGCAAAAAATCCACTATCTCAGCCACTCGATGAGCCTGCTCTGGAGTATGAAAATCTGTCAACAGAGAAAGTCCCGTTTGATCTCTCACACGATCTAAAATTTTAAGACCCAGATCTAATCCCGGCCCCCTAAACCCTTCAATCGAAGTCCGATTTGCTTTATCAAAAGAAGCTTTAAAATAAAGTTCAATAGGTAGCCCAGCGAGTTGGAGCTTCAGCTCTTGAGCAATTTCCAGTACAATACCTTCGTCTTCAATCACACAAGGACCTGCAATCAAAGTCATGGGAGACAGCAAAGATTGAGAGGTCATTGTACATTTCCTTTATGTTTTTTAGCTGCAGATATAAATGCGATGAACAAAGGATGCGGCTGCAATGGCCGACTTAGAAATTCTGGATGGAATTGACACCCCAAAAACCAAGGATGATCACTCAACTCAATCATTTCCACAAGTTCATTTTGGGTATGAGGGTCTGTATATTTTCCAGAAATAACTAAACCCTTCTCTTCTAAGATTCTCCTAAATGAATGAGAGACTTCAAATCGATGACGATGACGCTCCGAAACTAATTCTCGACCGTAGGCTTCAAAAGCTCGGGTGGTTTCATTTTTAATTTTTGATAAAATTTGGCAGGGATAGGCACCTAATCTCATACTGCCACCTGTTTCTTTCAGCAGTTTTTGAGACTCTATGATGTCGATGACATTTTCTTTACCATTTGGGCTAAATTCTCCGGAGTTAGCCTGTTTCATTTGACAAACATGGCGAGCATATTCAATCACAGCAAGTTGCATTCCGAGACAAATTCCAAAATAGGGAATTTTCTGTGTTCGAGCAAATTCGATCGCTTGAATCTTACCTTCAATTCCTCTTTCTCCGAATCCCCCTGGAACCAAAATAGCATCCACTTTGTCTAGGAGCTCATGATTTTTCCCCTTTTCAATTTCTTCAGAATCCACATAAACCATATTGACCTGAACATCATTGGCAACGCCACCGTGAAGCAATGCTTCAGACAAAGACTTATAACTATCCCTCCAGTCAGTGTATTTCCCAACGATTCCAACATAAACTTGCCCCTTGGGATGCTGAAGCTTCTTCACTACCTCCCTCCAACGAAACAAATCAGGACGCCCCGACCAAATGCCCAGCTTCTCTGCAATTTTTTCATCTAAGTCTTCTTCATGAAAATACAAAGGCACTTCATAAATATTACTGACATCTACAGCACTAAAAACATGATCCCCTGGCAAATTACAGAAAAGGCCAATCTTTTCTTTTACTTCTTTCGGCAACTTCCGATCTGAACGACACAGTAAAACATCCGGTTGAATTCCAATTTCTCTTAATTCCTTTACACTATGCTGGGTCGGCTTAGTCTTCAACTCTCCTGCTGCAGCTATAAACGGTACTAAAGTCAAATGAACAAATAATACATTGGCTGCGCCCTCTTCCGTTCTCATTTGGCGAATGGCCTCTAAAAACGGTAAGCTTTCAATATCTCCAACTGTTCCGCCAATCTCAACGATAGCCAAATCTGAATCCACAGAAGCATCTTGAATACGACGCTTAATTTCATCCGTAATATGCGGGATGACTTGCACCGTTTTTCCCAAATATCCGCCTGCTCTTTCACGTCGAATCACGGCATCGTAAATTTTTCCGGTTGTGAAACTATTTTTTGCAGTAAAGCGAGCGTTTTGAACAAAACGTGAATAATGCCCTAAATCTAAATCCGTTTCAGAGCCATCATCAAGTACAAAGACCTCCCCATGCTGAAAAGGGCTCATTGTGCCAGGATCGACGTTGAGGTAAGGATCCATCTTAATCATAGTCACCCGAATACCCCGCTGTTCCATAAGCATTCCTATGGACGCTGCACTGATGCCTTTGCCTATACTAGACAGAACACCACCGGTTATAAAAATGTATTTTCTCTGTTTTGCCATGATTTAACAGACATACTAAAAATGGAACCCTATTTTCAAGTACCGTTCACAAAGTTTTCAAACTAAAACTTCTTTTTCAGGTTGCCACTGACCGTACCATTGTTTCAGCCTCACTTTAGGCCGCCCATATCCAAAACTCTCTATAGGGTAATCAATAAATGCATAAGTGAGACGGGTTTGCTTACCATAATCGTCCAAATCAAGATTAATCATTTCACTCCACGTACCTTCATTAAAATATTCTTTTCCCTCACGCCACTGACGGTATCGCAGCATATGAGTATGCCCAAAAATAACTGTATGGACATTTTCCAAAGACTCTAATATTTTAAAAGCAATTTTGTCGTAATTCGGATAAAGCGAAATCTCTTTGAGCAGAC
>CAIYTD010000316.1 GCA_903928955.1 Oligoflexia bacterium
TCTATCTCAAATCTGTCGCTCAAACACCTTCTTGAATGAGTGTTTTAGCAAAGGCCGGAAGAGAATCAGGATCAGTGAAAATCCATTCTATTTCCCCAGTGGGGCGTTGCGAGGGGTTGGAGTTGATTCTTATTTTATTATTACTAGAAAATAATTCGCTTTTTTCCAGTAGTTCAGCCACAGCACTTGCTGAATGAACCACTGTCCAGTTGGGTAATGCTTTTTCAAAAACAGACTGAATCCAGGGATAATGAGTGCATCCGAGTAAGGCGATTCCGGTTGGAAACAAGTTTAAATGAGGTTTTACATATTCTGAGACGGTAAGGTGTAAAATCGGGTGGTTGATCCATCCTTCTTCAATCATAGGGACTAAAAGAGGGCACGCTTGCTCTATTATAGGAAAGGAGGCTTGTTCGGAGTCCGACTGTGTAGGGAATAATTTGTGTAAAGCTTTTCCATAGGCATGGCTTTGAACCGTGGCTCGTGTTGCGAGGATGAGAAGAGGAGTCGAATCCCGTTTCTCTCGAATTCCGTTTTGTTGGACAGCGTTGAGGGCGGCATGGATGCCTGGTTCTACCACCCCAAAGACAGGCGTTGTTTTCATCACGTCCTGAATCGCTGGAAGGGCGAGACTAGATGCGGTATTGCAGGCTACTACAAGGACATCGATATTTTTCTTTTTCAGTTTTTTTGCACATTGGATCGAAAGGCGTTCAATCTGAGCGGGGCTTTTTGTTCCGTAAGGGAGGTGAGCTGTGTCGCCTAGGTAGACGTAATGGGCAGTACCGAATTTTTTTCTGAGCTCTGATAAAACGGTAATTCCACCTATACCTGAATCAAATACACCCACTTTCATAAATTCTCTCTTTCTCTCGGCTACTTGACTGAAACACAACCTATCAGTACTCCTAAAACTATGGAAAACATCGTGGACTTAGAAATACAATTTGAGCACCTTTTTGATGAGCTCGTTCGACATCAGCAAGCGAAGGTTTTGAAGATTGCACAGCTGCATTTACCCCATGTAACACAAGATGATATTATGAACCCTAACGATTTCCCCGTGTTAATGGCCGACCCCATTTTTAATTATGAAGATGGTTTAGCATCAGGGTTAGTGGCGGCGCAGATAGCGGTTCGAGCGCGACTCTTTTGTCCGATAAGAGAATCGGATGATCGAGAAAGGTCGAATATTTGAATACGAACTAGAGCGACGCATCGAGTTCTTCAGCTAATTTGACACGCGATTCGCGACGTTTTTTTGCCTCTTCGAATCTTCTTTTTTCGTCAGTAGTTTGAGGAAAAAGGGGGGGGACAGGTGTGGGACGGCCATGGTCATCCAGAGCTACGAAAGTGGTATAGGCTGTTGAAGTATGAGTCATTTCGCCTGTAATCAAGTTTTCAGAGTCGACACGGACCCCGACCTCCATCGATGTTTTCGATGCAAAATTGACCTGGGCACGAATATGGACAACATACCCCACTTTCACAGGAGCTAGAAAATGGAGAGCGTCAATAGAAGCTGTTACAACCACACGACGAGCATATCTTCCTGCTGAAATTGCTGCAGCAATGTCGATCCAGCTCATTATTTTTCCTCCGAAAATAGTGCCTAAAGCATTTGTATCCGAGGGAAGAACGATTTCAGTCATAGTTACAGATGATTCACTGGGTCGTTTACCAAGAGGAGGGATTAGGAGTGATTGTTTTGTCATTCTTTATTTATAGGGTGAGCGGGTAGCGATGAATAATGTTTTTTTTAAAAAATAAACTTGATGTTCAGATTTATACCTTTCTATACTTGACCCTGGGAGGGGGAAATGGAAGTCTCCGATCAGAAATTGGAACTAAATGGTCAGGATTTACTTCAAACAGTCACTTCGCTTACGGGTCTTCCCGAGGAGTTGATTCGAGGTGAACTGGATCAAATCGTTGCTGTTGCCGGTCAAGATTCACAAAATCTGACCTTAGATCAGCTGCGTGCGGTATTGGTGAGTTATTTAGAAAGCATGGAAGCAGATCTTATGGCTGAAGATCAAACAGGTTTACCTGAGTCATTTGAAAATGAGCTATAATTGTGAAATGTAAAAATTTTTTATTGGCCCAGAGCAACATTTGTTCCATGTATGTATACTAAGAGTAGTTTAGTATCGAATCGGGAGGTTCAGCAATGCTCATCAAGTCATCACACAGAACAGTTCCTTCAAGCCTAGTCCAGCCCGATGTGGTAGGATTTGATATAGATGCCCCTCGGGCTAATTATATCCCTAACCCCATTGTAGTCGAGCAGACGCCGAGAGGAGAGAGACAGTATGATATTTATTCCCGCCTTTTGCTGGATCGCATTGTTTTTTTAGGCACAGAAGTCAATGACACTGTAGCAAACCTGCTTGTCGCTCAAATGATGTTTTTAGAGTCATCCGATCCAGATAAAGACATTCACCTTTATATCAATTCGCCAGGTGGATCCGTTTATGCCGGTTTAGCCATTTACGACATCATGCAATTTGTCAAACCCGACGTTTGTACCTATTGCATTGGAATGGCTGCTAGTATGGGGGCTTTACTTTTGACCGCAGGCTCACCAGGAAAGCGCTTTAGTTTGCCTTATAGTCGTATTATGATTCATCAGCCTTTGGGTGGTGCCAAGGGTCAAGCTTCTGATATAGAAATCCAAGCGAAAGAAATTCTATTTTTGAAAGAAAGGCTCAATGGTATTTTGTCTCAGCATTCGGGCAAAACCATGGAGCAGGTTAAGAAAGATACAGATCGCGATAATTACCTGTCTGCTAAAGAGGCTGTCGAATACGGGCTCATTGATCAAGTAGTTGAAAAACGCGGAAAAGTTTAACTTTTAAGCCAAGGAAAAACTATGGACGGAAAAAAATACAACGATGGTTTTGGAAATTTGTGCTGTTCTTTTTGCGGTAAAAATCAGCGAGAAGTAAAAAAACTGATCGCAGGGCCAACAGTTTATATTTGTGACGAATGCATAGAACTTTGTAATGATATTATTGCAGAGGAAGGACAAAAGGAGTCTCCTTCTCGATCTTCTCAATCGATCCCCAAGCCATCTGAAATTAAAAGTATTTTAGACCAGTATGTGATTGGACAAGAGAGGGCTAAGAGGGTTCTTTCGGTAGCTGTTTATAATCACTATAAGAGGATTCAGCATCAAGGTGAGCGGAAGGGTAAAGATGGGAAAGAAAGTATTGAGCTTCAAAAAAGCAATATTCTGCTGATTGGGCCGACGGGTTCAGGCAAAACTTTGCTTGCTCAGACTCTCGCTAAGCTTCTGAATGTACCTTTTGCAATGGCGGATGCGACTACACTGACAGAAGCAGGATATGTAGGTGAGGATGTTGAGAACATTATTCTCAATCTGCTTCAAAATTGCGATAACAACGTAGAAAGAGCTCAGAGAGGTATTGTTTATATTGATGAAGTCGATAAGATTTCTCGCAAGAGTGAAAATCCTTCTATTACTCGAGACGTGAGTGGTGAGGGTGTTCAACAAGCCCTATTGAAGATTATCGAGGGGACTATTGCTAATATTCCTCCAAAAGGGGGTCGCAAACATCCTCAGCAAGAATTTGTTCAAGTGGATACTTCCAATATTTTATTTATTTGCGGAGGTGCCTTTGTCGGCATCGATAAAATCGTAGCTATGAGAAAAGGAAAAAGGAGCTTAGGACTTCAGGCAAATATTACCTCTAAAGCAGACGAGAATGTATCTAAGCTTTTAGCTCAAGTAGAGCCCGAGGATTTGATTAAGTTTGGACTTATTCCTGAGTTCATTGGTCGGTTGCCAGTCATTGCGACCTTGGAAGAATTAGATGAGAAAGCCTTAGTTGAAATTTTGACTAAACCTAGAAACGCATTAACTAAACAGTATTCAAAATTATTTGAATACGACGATGTGGTGCTTGAGTTTGAAGATGACGCACTTCAAGCGATTGCTAAAGAAGCCATTAAGCGAAATACGGGGGCTCGCGGGTTAAGGGCTATTTTGGAGCAGTCTATGTTAGAAATCATGTATGAACTTCCAGCAAGAACCAATGTTAAAAAATGTATAGTTACTAAAAACATGGTTTTGAAAGGTGAGCGTCCAGTGATGGTCTTAACCGACGGAACTGAGACAGGCAAAGGCATCACTCCTGCGCCTACGAAGGCGGAAAGCGCATAGTGAAAACGGGATGAGTGTTCTTGATTTGCAACTGCTAAACGCATGTGATGTAGTTAAAGGATGAGAGGAACTCTATGAGCAATTCAAAAAGTGAAAAAGACAAGAAGTCTTCTACGAAACTAAAAGTTCCATTATTACCTTTGAGGGATGTTATTATTTTCCCACATATGGTGGTACCACTTTTTGTGGGGAGAGAAAAATCGATTAATGCTTTGGAAGAATGCGTCAATAAAAAGATGGACCTTTTTTTAGTAGCGCAACGTCAAGCAACCACAGTCAGTCCAGGGGAAAAAGATATTTTTTCAGTTGGAACGATTGGGACTATTCTCCAAATTCTTCGTTTGCCTGATAATACAGTGAAAGTTTTAATTGAAGGCAAGAGGCGAGCTCGAATCGTAGACTATCATGAAAATGATAGAATGATTGAAGCTGAAGTAGAAGAGCTAGTGGACTCCATTGAAAGCTCTGTGGAGCTGGAAGCACTAGTCAGATCATTAAAAGGAACATTTGAAAATTACGTTAAGCTCAATAAGCGGATTCCACCCGAAATGTTGATGAGCGTCAATACCATTGAAGATCCCTCTCGGCTGGCTGATTTAATCGTGGCTCACTTAAATCTGAAGTTAGAAGATAAGCAAGATATTTTAGAGCTACAAGATCCTTCTAAGCGTTTAGAAAAACTTTTACAGTTAATGCAGGGAGAAATTGAAATCCTTCAAGTAGAGCGAAGAATTCGGTCTCGGGTGAAAAAGCAAATGGAAAGATCCCAGAAAGAATACTATCTGAATGAGCAGATGCAAGCGATTCAGAAGGAGCTGGGTGAAAAAGACGAATTTAAGGCCGAGCTCTTAGCGATTGAAAAACAGATTCGCACTAAGCCTATGAGCCCAGAGGGAAAGGAAAAGGCTACTCGGGAACTCAAAAAATTGAAGATGATGTCTCCCATGTCAGCTGAAGCCACTGTCGTACGAAATTATATTGATTGGCTGATTTGCCTGCCTTGGTCTGAATATACTCAAGATCGAAATGACATCCAAGCTGCTGAAGCCATTCTGGACGAAGATCATTATGGGCTGGAGGAAGTGAAAGAGCGTATTCTCGAGTATTTGGCTGTTCGAATTTTAACGAATCATTCCAAAGGACAAATTCTCTGTTTTACAGGTCCTCCAGGTGTAGGTAAAACCTCTTTGGCCAAATCTATTGCTAAGTCTTTGAATAAAAAGTTTGTTCGGTGTTCATTAGGTGGGGTTCGAGACGAAGCAGAGATTCGAGGGCATCGACGGACCTATGTAGGAGCGTTGCCAGGTAAGATTGTTCAGTCTCTTAAAAAAGCAGGTTCGTCTAATCCTGTTTTTCTTTTAGATGAAGTGGATAAAATGAGCATGGACTTTAGAGGAGATCCGTCTTCCGCTTTACTCGAAGTTCTTGATCCGGAGCAAAATTTAACTTTTGGTGATCACTATCTGGAAGTCGATTATGATCTTTCCAAAATTATGTTTATCCTGACTGCTAACTCTCTTTATACGATTCCAAAGCCACTTTTAGATCGTATGGAAGTAATTACGATCTCTGGTTATACAGAAGTTGAAAAATTTAATATTGTCCGAAAATATTTAATTACCAAGCAAATGGATGCCCACGGCTTGAAATCGGGTGATATTGAAATTACGGATGAAGCTGTTTTTGCTATGATTCGGAATTATACTCGAGAAGCAGGAGTGAGAAATCTGGAGAGATGGGTAGCTACCGTTTGTCGTAAAGTAGCCAAGAAAATTATTGAGCGGCGCACGACTGCTCAAGAAGTGAAAGTGGAGAGCAGTGTGAGTGAAGCTGCCATTCCCATGAAGCCTAAAGCAAAATCATCAGTAGGTAAAGCAGCGGCAGCTTTAGCCGCTCAAGCAAAGGAACAAGCGCAAGCTTCGGCAGAGTCGAATGTTAATAGGATTCGGATTACTGAGGTCGATTTGGAGGAAATGCTAGGCCCTCCGAGGTATACTGCGAATAAAGCTGAGGAGCAAAATGAGGTGGGTTTGACCAATGGCCTTGCCTATACAGAGGGCGGGGGTGACATGCTTCAAATTGAAGTCAGTGTTGTGCCTGGTAAGGGTCAAGTCAAGATTACGGGCAAGCTGGGTGAAGTCATGCAGGAGTCTGCAGCAACAGCAATGAGTTATGTTCGATCGCGCGCGACTCTTTTAGGGCTTGAGAAAGATTTCTATCAACATATAGATATTCATCTCCACGTTCCAGAAGGAGCTGTACCAAAAGATGGGCCTTCGGCTGGAATTACGATGGCGACTGCTATTACGAGTGCCTTAATTAAGGTTCCAGTGAAGCGGGATGTAGCAATGACGGGCGAAATTACCTTGAGAGGCAGGGTCTTGCCGATTGGTGGGCTAAAAGAAAAGCTTTTAGCTGCAAAGATTGGAAATATTAAGACTGTTCTGATTCCAAAAGGGAATCTCCCTGACATGAAGAAAATCTCAAAGGAAATCATACAAGGGCTTGAAATTGTGCCGGTTGAACACGCCGATCAGGTTTTAAGACTTGCTCTGGAATTGGAAGCTCCAGAAGAATTCCTGAATCGCAAAGGGATTGGGGACCTTATTGCCACACCAGTGAATGCTGTGGAATTAGTGAGGGATGAGCCTGTGGTGGAGAATCTCGGTTCTATTAAGCATTAGTTTTCTTTAAAATGAATAAGTGAGCCCGGCAAGACCTTGTAAAATAAGGGTGTTATTTGTTGCTATCAGAGCAATCATTTGGGCTAGGGGTCCAAATGATAAATGATTTGCAATGATCCAGTCATAACCGCATTGAACTCCGACGAGAAGGTAGGTGCTCGATGTCAGCGATGAGTGTCCTATTCCTGTGAGAAGGCCCAAGTAGAGTGGGTGCAGATTTTTCAAGAAGTGATCATTGAGGTGAATGTCGATGAGTGTGTGAGAATTGTCTAAACGAAAGGAGCTAAAAGGAGGGAGTGGGGTGATCGTCGTTGCTGATGTGAGTTGAGTGATTCCTAAACCTGCGCTCCATTTTGAGTAGAATGCACCATTGATTTCGACTCGATAGCTGAGTCCTGCACTTGCACTTCCAGCTAGGCTCAAGTTTCCATAGCCTACCCGGGCAGTAGTTTGGATTCCTAAGTCTTGAGCTTTGGCGTAGGAGGCGATCAGCGAGGAACTTCCTAGTATGAGCGGGAGAGAAATAAAAATATTTGATATTAGCATTTGTTATTCATCCTTTCGGAGAAAAGGGCCGATGCAACAAAATTCTTCAAATTGTTTTGCTAAAACCCGAAGCTTCGGAGGTAATGATTTACAATTCGCAACGAGGCCATCTGAGTGATAACTTGCTAGTAGGGATGGCAAATGTTGAATAGGAACCGCCCAGGATAAGTTCAGGATGTCAATCAGCCGGTAGTTTGGATGAAAAACAGAATAGGTAAGATCGTCTACGGCTAAGTATTTGAGATGATTTTTAGGAATAGAGCAGAGCTCTGCTGTCTTTAAAATTCTTTTGTGTATTGGATCTAGCTGAAATGGAGA
>CAIYTD010000317.1 GCA_903928955.1 Oligoflexia bacterium
AGAAGGAGAAATCGCCCAAAAGCGATCTAAATATGGAAGAGTGTTTTATAGTTGCAATCAGTGGCCGAAATGTAATTTTGCGCTCTGGGATAAACCTCTAGAGAAACCATGTCCCCAATGTGGATTTCCCATACTCAGTGAAAAAATCACTAAACGTGCTGGGCTCATGCACAAATGCTGCAAAAAAGAATGTGGATTCATTGAAATCATTGATGCTGACTACACAAAAAAAGAAGACGTAGCTTAGCCCTTTCAAGGAATCTCAAGTGTCGCATCACATTCAATGGTGTCAGACAGCACACTCTCTTTGCTGATATATGAGTTGAAAGACAGCTCTATTTTTTCCATGTCACTACACTCATCACATCCAGCGAGAGCGCTATCAAAAAATAATTTTTGAATAGTATAGGCTCCATTATTACAAGGATCACAGTAAAATTTTCCCACATCACGGTGTCCTTCTGGGCAAGGGATATGTTGAAATCCAAAAGATGCACCCCTTCCTTGACTGTGACGCGCTTCATGAAACAGTGTTGCAATTTGTTTTATGGTGTCTGACTTTTCTTGCCCAACAAAAATTTTAAAAAAAGGAGCTCCTAATTGTGCAACTCCTACTTTTTGAGAATTAATCTCCACTAATCCATGTCCAGGAATTTCAAAAATAGAAAAAGGATTACGGTAAACATTTAAAAAAGAACTAGATAGATTTACCCCACGCACAGAAGCATCTAAATATCCAAAGGTTTCATCTAATAAAAATTGAATCTTATCTTCAAACCAATCCAAGAGGCTTTCTCCTGTAAGCGTTTGGAGGCCTAACATTTGTTGAAGTTTCTCGGCAGCCGGTCCTCGGAGCTCCATTCTTCTCAGATAGTCAAAGTCTCCTTTTAAAATCGCATAATTCTCATCTGAGAAATGGCACCCCAAGTGAATTCGCCCTATGTCCTTTCTAGAGACACATTCTCGGTCTGAAACACTTCTTAAGACAAGCATATCACGATAGAAATTTCTAGAGTCTCTTGCAGGGTTACAGCCGCTCAATAGGCTTATAAAACTAAGTAAGACACAAGCTCTCAGTAGGATTTTCATTTTAACTGGTCGCTGAGAAAATATTAGCAATGATAATCACGTACGAGATCTTTCTTTCGAACTTGACGAGCTATTGCGAGGTCAACCAAATGGGAAAGTAATTCTCTATAAGGAATCCCTGAATACTCCCACATTTTAGGATACATACTAATGGAAGTGAATCCTGGAAGTGTATTGACTTCATTAAAATAAAAATCACCTGAGTCTTGATCTAAAAATAAGTCCACCCGTGCCATACCTTCACATTCTAATATTTCAAAAGCTCCTCTTGCAATTTGTTGTGCAGTAACAATTTGAGAAGGACTCAATGGAGCCGGTATCAACAGCTTAGCGCCTTTTTCGTCTAAATACTTAGCTTCATAAGAGTAAAATTCATGTTGAGAAATCACTTCTCCAGGTGCACTGACCAAAGGGGGATTCCCTAGCTTTGAGTCCTCTAATACTGCAAATTCTATTTCTCTCGCGTTCACTGCTTTTTCAATTAAAATTTTAAAATCATATCGGAATGCATCTTTCAATGCTTCTTCTAACTGTTCCGCCTGCTTAACCTTGTGTACTCCAACACTGGATCCTAAATTAGCTGGCTTTACGAAAACAGGATAACCTAATTCCTTGTCTATTCGACTGGCCAATCGAGGTTCTGCTTGCCATTGACACTTTTTCACCGTAATCGAGCGAACCACCGGAATACCAGCCGACTTCGCTAATTTTTTTGCGATAACCTTATCCATACCTATAGCGGAAGCTAATACTCCACTTCCTACATAGGGGACATCAGCCAGTTCTAATAAACCTTGAATAGTTCCATCTTCACAAAGAGGTCCATGCATAACAGGAAAAACAACATCAATAGCCTCTCGCCTTCCGGGTGTTTCCAAATAAAAGAAATGCGCTTTTCTATCCACCGGATAGGGCAACAGAAGAACGGGATGACTTAAATTTTTACTTTTGAGATGCCACTTACCCTCTTTATCAATCAACACAGGAAGCACCTCAAATCGATGAGGATCTAAGAACTCAATGACTGAGGCAGCTGACCTTAAAGAAATTTCGTGCTCTCCTGAACGACCACCATAGAGAACCATGATGCGAATTTTTTTTTGATTCTTCATAGTATTTTCATCCTACTTGATTAGAAATCATTTTAAAAGTAAGGTCCTAATAAAGGCAACAAAGGAAAGAGAAATATGTCTGAAACTAAAGGTACCCTTAGCTCTCACCTCTGGGATTCGAGTGATCTCTATCGAAACTCGATTATGCAGCTTCAAGAAGCAGCAGAAACCATGCAACTGGATCCTAATATTGCAGAGCGTTTAAAAGTTCCTAAGCGGGCTCTCATTGTCAGTGTCCCTATCCGTTTAGATGATGGAAGTATTAAATGCTTCGAGGGATATCGAGTTCAGCACAATATGACGCTTGGGCCTGGAAAGGGAGGAATTCGCTTCCACCCCGAGGTTAACTTATCTGAAGTTGCTGGGCTTGCTATGCTGATGACTTTTAAATGCTCACTCGTAGGACTCCCTCTCGGAGGAGCAAAGGGAGGAATTCGAGTCGATCCCAATAAACTTTCTCGTCAAGAAGCGCAGGCCTTAACACGGCGCTATACGAGCGAAATTAATATGATTATCGGTCCTGACAAGGATATTCCAGCACCCGATGTAGGAACTGACTCTCAACATATGGCTTGGATGATGGACACCTATTCTCAAGAAAAGGGGTTCGCTATTCCAGGCGTAGTGACTGGAAAACCCATTGAGATTGGTGGGTCTTTAGGCCGGGCTGAAAGCACTGGGCGAGGAGTCGTTTATACCATTCAACATGCTGCTCATCATCTCCAGTCAGTAGGTAAGCCTTATCCCAAAATGGATCACTCAACAACGGTCTCTGTGCATGGATTTGGAAAAGTAGGAGCTGTAGCTGCTCTTGAAATTTATCAGCTAGGCACCAAAGTCGTAGCTATTAGTGATGTTTCAGGTGGAATTTACAATAAAAATGGATTGAACATTCCAGAAGTGAATCTTTATTTATCGAAACATAGAACTTTGATCGGGTTTCCAGAAGCTGAGTCCATTTCAAATGAAGAGCTATTTGGAATTCCAGTAGACATTCTTATCCCCGCAGCGATTGATGGGGTGATTACTTCTCAGAACGTAGGTCATGTCCAAGCTACCATCATTGCGGAAGGAGCTAATGGTCCCATCACCAATGAAGCTCTCAAAGAATTAGAAGGTAGGAATATCTTCATTATTCCTGATGTTCTCTGTAACGCAGGAGGAGTTATTGTATCGTATTTTGAATGGGTACAAGGAATTCAAAATTTTTTCTGGAGCGAGAAAGAAGTCAATAGTAAACTAGCGGAAGTAATGGCAAATGCGTTTCAAAAAGTAATGCACGTACAAGCGCGCTACCAATGCGGAATGAAAACAGCAGCATTTATTTCAGGCGTGGATCGACTCAACCGAGCAATGTTGCTCCGAGGGTTGTTTCCATAAATCTAGGTGTTCTGGGTAGGAGTCCTACCCAGAACCTATTATTCAAACTGACGCTTCAAACCCAATTCTTTCATTTTCAATTGAAGCCCTTTCCGAGAAAGCCCTAATTTTTCAGCAGTTCGAGTCACATTTCCTCTCGTTTCTTCCAGCGCTTTTTCGATCAGATCGCGCTCTAACGATTGAGTTTGTTTTCTCACTATTTGCTTTAAACTCGCAGGTTCAAGAGATGCTTCCGGAGTCTTTTGAGTAATCCAAGCAGAAAATTCTTCCGGTAAATCCTCTGCGGTAAGAATAGTTCCATCACACATGAGGATCATTCTCTCGAGAACGTTTTCCAATTGCCTAATATTCCCAGGCCAAGAATGGGACTTCAAAGCATTCAAAGTTTCCGGAGTCAGACCTGTAATTCCTTTTTTAAGTTTCTGATTAAATTGCAGAAGAAAGTAACGCACCAAAAGATCAATATCTTCTTTTCGATCTCGCAAAGGAGGTAAATAAATCGGCACCACATTTAATCGGTAAAATAAATCCTCGCGAAATCGTCCCAATTTCACTTCTGACTCTAAATCTTTGTTAGTTGCAGTAATAATCCGAACATCCACTTTGATCGTATGAACTCCTCCGACCCTCTCAAATTCCTGTTCCTGTAAAATCCTAAGGAGCTTAACCTGCATTTCAAGCGGCATTTCGCCGACTTCATCCAAAAATAAAGTTCCCTCGTGTGCCAGCTCAAATCGCCCTGGCTTTGAAGCTACTGCGCCTGTAAAAGCACCCTTCTCAAACCCAAAAAGTTCACTTTCGATGAGAGTTGCTGGAATCGCAGCACAATTGATCTTTACAAAGGGTTTATTTTCTCGACCCGAGTTCCGATGTATTTCAAAGGCGACTAATTCTTTTCCTGTACCGCTTTCTCCCCAAACCAAAACAGTAGAGGGAGAATGAGCAATTTTAGAAATCACTTTAAATATTTCCTGCATCTGTATGCTTGAACCAATCATAGAGGAAATAGATCCTGACAAATTTTCCACTGATGATACGCTTGAAGAATTTACTCCCTTTTGATCCGACTGACTAAAATAGATAATAGGTTCCTTTTGCCTCTGTCGGTGAGTGGCAACAGCTTTTTGAACAACGTTCAAAAGATCTGTCTGATCAAAAGGTTTAGTAACAAAATCAAAAGCACCTTGCTTTAATGCACTGACTGCCGATTCAACAGTAGCATAAGCAGTGATGATGACAACTGGAACCTGAGGATGATTTTTGTGACAAAACTCTAAAATTTCCATTCCACCAGGTCCGGGCATATAAAGATCTGTGACAATCGCATCTACATCTTCAACTGCTAGAGCATCCAGTGCTTCAACACTATCATTAAAAACAATAGCTTCAAAACCAGCCCTCTCCAACATTGCCTGAACTACAAATGTAATATTCTTCTCGTCATCTACGACCAGAACACGTCCTAGCACTTCAAATTACTCCTTCGCATAAGGTAATACCATAGATACCCTTGTAAAGCGTCCTTCTTCACTCACTACTTCAATCCTTCCGCGATGGGCTTCCATAATTTTATGAGAAATAGATAAGCCTAGCCCTGTTCCTCCAGGGGAAGTAGTAAAGAAAGGAATGAAGATTTTTTCCAAATTCTCCTTTTTTATACCTTGTCCATTGTCCTCAACCTCCAGAATAACCTCTCCATTTTGTAAATTTTCATCCACTCTCACGCTGACATGAATCACTCCAGACTTTTTATTCACTGCATTCTGTGCATTTTGGATCAAATTAATGAGGACTTGCCGAATCTGTTCAGGCGAAGCCATGATCCAAGCAGGAACTCGTGAAGAATAGAATTCAAATTGAATCGATTGAACCATACCGGTTTTCATGAGTTCAATGGTTTTTTCAGCAAGTTTTGATAAATCGACAGGAGTCAGAACTAAAACAGATGGCTTAGAATAATCTAAAAACTGAGTCACTACACGGTTTAAACGATCTACTTCCTCTAAGATCACCTTCAAAAACTGACTTTCAGGTCGATCCCGAGAAGGATCTAAAAATTGTGCAGCCCCTTGAATCGCCCCCAGAGGATTTCTAATTTCATGTGCAAGACCTGCTGCCATTTCTCCTAAAGCTGCAAGACGATCTTTTTCTCTTAACTTTGTATAAACTTCCATACTCTGCATAGCTCGTGCGGCTTGCTCAAAAAAGGGATAAAGAATAGGTAAAAGTCCCCAGTTATTCCCCCAGGGTTCAGGAGGAGACGGAACCCATACTGTCACAAATCCCAAAACTCTACCCGAATCAAAAAGTGGAATAAGTAGATTTCCACCCAAAGCCTTCAATCCTTGAATGAGTAATCTTAAATTTTCTCTTTGAAATTTACTGGCAGATCGGTCGACTTCATTTTCCAAAATTTGATCTAATAATACTGGAAACTGCCCTTTTTTCGCTAATTCTTCACAATACTGTAAGATGGAATAGCTAGCCAATACCTCTTTAAAGAGAAAATCAAAACCAGAAAGAGGCTCTATCATCGGCTCTTTCCCGATCATTCTTACTCTACGGTACTTCATTCCCTTGCTTTGTAAAATAAAAAGTGCTGCCCATTCAGGTTGAAGTGTCAGCTCTGTTGTTGCTAAAATAACTTGAAATAAAGCCCCTAAATCAACTACCCCTGTCAGTTTACATTGAGCATCCCTCAGAACATGCTGGAGACGTCTATATTTTTGAGTAAGAAGCCTTTGAGTAAAATATCCCACAAGTGCACGTAAAGGATCCAAAAGCATGAGCATCAAAAAAGAAGCAATAAAAGAGTTCAAAAAAAATAAACCCGGACTATTTTCAATCCAAGCAACTAAAAGTGCATAAACGACTGTCAATGTGAAAGCTACAACGAGGAGCACCAAAAACCGAGAAAAGAGGGCACTCATATTAAGTAATCGCTGCTGAGTAATGGCTTGACTCAAGAAAAACAAATAAACAATTAATGAAAGATTCCCGACAAAAGGACAAATCCTCCCCATCCATGGAACATGGTCCATCACGGATGTCACTAGAACAATCAAACCTCCAAAATAGATTAAATTTCTCCTCCCTAATCCTACAACGGGTAATTTTGGAAACTGCTGATTCCGCCACATCAACTGAAGTGTTTGTAAAACAATCAATATCGGACAAAAATAAATCAACTCGAGAACCCAGGGCAAATGATCCAAACGAAAAAGAAGAGCGAGAGAGAGTGCAAATGCAACCACTAAACTCAAGTAGAAAAGTTTACGACTCTTCCCATCTTCAATTCGAACCATCACTCGGATAAAATACAATCCTGATGGTGCTAAGAAGATATTCAAAAGCAAGTGAAGCCGATAAAATCCAATACTAGGCCAAATTTTATCCAAAAAAAAAGAAAGAGACCATCCTGAAATCAGTGTAGTTAATAGTGCAAAGGACAGAAATAGAACATTTTTAACATTCCTTGCAAGCACTGAAAATCCAAAGGAAAAGCTAGTTACGCCAACCAAAAGAGCAGACTGACCTAATAAATCCATTTCATGCACTCTAACAGTTTCCTACAGAGTTCGTCTAAAAAAATTAAGTTATCTCGATCTACACCGATAGTAGGATATATGAGTAATTCTAAGACTCTATACAGATTCCGAATCAATCCGGTGGAATTAACTCTTTTTTCTGTAATATCTTTAATTTTTTGTCATTCTATTTATAATTTATTTCATGATTTTTCATCTTTTCAACCCACTGCACTTGCTAAGATGCATTCTAATCCTATTTTTGAACGACGATCACTAGCGTCTATTTCAAATTTCTCGGAAACTATTCATATTCGCTGTGATCAAACCCATGAAATAACAAAAATCTCAAAAATAAGAATCGTTAGCCCTCTCTGTGGCTTGAGCGAAGAGCAAAAAGAAACACAAGCAATAAAAGTGAGCATTAAAAATACCACAAGCAATTTCGAAGTAACTGGATTTATTGACGATTTAAAATCTGAATTCTATACAGAATTTATTCCATTAATGACTGGAATAAATTCTATTCGTATTGAAATTACATACAAAAACAATCAAATTTTCAAGCAAGAACTAGTCATTTCTCATGAACTTGAAAAATAGGTTTTTTTATACGACCTTCTACAATAGCAGAGAGTTTTTTATGATCTTCCCCTAGTTTTTCTAAGGCAGCCGTTAAAGTAAGTAAAGACTCTGGAACCGTTCCAGAAATCAACAAAGTATCAACAGCAGTTTGGGCAGCACGCTTCACACGTCCATCTGTATCAAATTGTCGAATTTTAGTTAAAATAGAAATAGCATCTGGGCAGCCAGACTCTTCCAAAGAGAGTACAAGCTGCATCCTGAGTCGAAAATGATCTTCATTTGCTAATGCTGATAGAAGTTCCAAAATTCTAAATTTTTCAGGTGCACTTGCAAATTTTAAAACTTTTCCTAAAGCCTTCACTGCTGCGCTACGGGCATCCTGAGGGTTGCCTCTTGCTGTCCAATCCATCAGAATCTGAAGTGCTTGAGGACGATCTCCTCTTCCTATACCAGGCAGCTGTGCCAGCGCGCTGAGGGCAGCCACCCGAATAACCTCTCGATAGCTCGATTTATTCAACTGATCGAATAAATATTTTTCAACTTGTTCCACTTCTTTTGAGGTAATGGGCTGACCCGGCTTTAATTTTGAGACTGCCCAGGCATAAGTAGCATCTGCCTCAACAAAATAACTCTCATCTTGATCGCAATGTTTCTTGAGCAAACCTGCAGCAAAAGAATCATGAAACGCTCCCAATGCGACTGCAAAGGCTCGTCGTGCTTTAGGATGACACGTCGTCTGAAGTGCTAACATGAGTTGATCTCGAGCCGAATCATTACAAATCTCACCCAATACCTTCGCACACTCTACCTGAACACCCCAAAACGGGTCGTGTGCAGCAGCCTTGCCTAAAGATTCAACCACCTGAGCATCCATGACTTGAGCTAACTCCTGAGCTGCTTCAATGCGGCCCATACAATCTGAATCATTTTCTAATTGGTAAAGTAGAAGTTCCTTTGTCCTTGGAAATTTTAAAGTTTTTGGAATACAATGATTTGGATCAAATCGGACCATAACCGGCTGTTGAGGTGACGCAATCAGAATTCTTTCGCGTGCTTCACTTAATTCTACTTGATGAGAAATTTTTTGACCTCCTCCAAGAGTCAACTCTAAGATCACCGGCAGATGAAAAAGGAAAGTACTAGCGCCATCTTTCATGCAAGAAGAAGCCCCCCCTGTCTGTTTTTGCTCAATGATCCATTCAGTAGTTTTTTTATCTTCATTCCAACTATAACTGACTTCGAACTCTGGATATCCTGAGTTAAATACCCATTCATCAAAAAATCTCCGAAGATTTTTCCCCGTTGTATCCTCAATCGAACGAATCCAATCAATGGTCTCTACATTTTGACTGCGGTGTCGATTTAAATAAACTTGCACCGATTTCCAAAAAAGTTCTTCCCCTAAAATAGAGCGAATCAAATGCAGAACGAGCCCCCCTTTTTTATAAAGATGAGAATCAAAAAGATCAATGGGTTCCATATAAGTATTGCAAACAATAGGCCGTCGATAACGATTCTGATCTTCCCATAAATATTGTTTTAAATCTTGATAGGAATAATACTTTGCTTCGTCCTGACCCCCATTTGGACTAGAATCGTTCTCAATCCAAACTCTTTCCATAAAAGTTGCAAATCCCTCATTCAACCACCCATGAGACCAATCGCGACAAGTTAATAAATCACCAAACCATTGATGAGCTAACTCGTGAGCAACGAGAGGATCACTTGAAAAATCTAGATGTGCCCTCTCATCATGTAGAGTCAAATCTGTTTGAGTCGTTGCAGAAGTATTCTCCATCCCACCAAAAATAAAATCCTGTACTGCTACTTGGCTATATTTCTCATAAGGATAAGGAACTCCTGTTTTTTCTTCAAAAACTTGAATCATTTGAGGTGTTTTGCTAAATGCGCGTTTGCCATCCTCTTCTCGTCCAAGAGGTACAAAATACTGAACTTTTAAATTCTGAGGTCCTAAATCAGTCCACTCCACTAACTCAGCAACCACTAAAGTAATTAAATAGGTGACATGAGGAATTCCGAGTCGGTAATGAAAACGCATTCCTTGAGGGACTTCTTTTTTAGATAGAAGTGCACCATTTGAAACTGCAGTAAATCCATAAGGAACGGTCGCAATCATCTCTGAAGTCGCTTTTTGGTTAGGATAATCTAAAGTAGGAAACCAATAACGACTATCCTCATCTTGGCCCTGAGTCCATACTTGATAGGGCTTATCAGGATAATCAGAATCAGGACCAGTAAAATAAATTCCCCTCTTTGGATTTTGCAAATAATACCGGACAGAAAATTCAAATACTTTACCTACCTGAAGCTCAAAACCCAGACTCTTTTCAAGTGGAATAATCAGTTGATCCCCTTGACTCTGAAAATCAATGGATTGTCCTCCCAACTGAACATCCTCAATTTCAAGCCCAATCTGGTCTAATATTAAAAATTTCTGCCTAGGCGCAATTACTTGAATTCTATGTGTGACCACGCCGAAGAGAGTTCTTGCCTGTGGATCAACCGTAAGCTCTAAAAGAATATGTTCTATCTTGAAAGGACGATCCGGAGCGTAATGAGGAGATGCTCCAAGGATAGCAAAAGACTTCCGCCCCCCCCCTCTCCTGCTCAAACTCAACCCAAACTGTGCTTCACAAAATCGGCATATAGCTTGTTCATGCATATTAAAACCAGCTCATACCACTAAAATCAATGAGATGGGAATGAGCAAGCAATGCTCTGCACTTGTTTTTGAGAATTTCTAATTTCGA
>CAIYTD010000318.1 GCA_903928955.1 Oligoflexia bacterium
ATCGCAATTAAGAAACACATCATTAAGAAAGCATTATAGTTTCTGAGGGCAGACACTTTTAGTCCTATTTTATCTTAATTATTTCTAAATTGTTAATATATTTAAATTTAATACATTAATTGTGTTATACTATTGTTATGAACGCAAATAAAAAAATTACGTTTGTTAAATATTTCGTTCTATTTAGTTTTTTGACATCCTGCGGCGGATCGATTACATCTAACTGACCATCGCCGCCCAGTTCTATTATCAGGTGGTGGGGCGGCAGTTCAATCTCGGCAATGACTGCCCTGGATTTATTGAGTTTTGATGGTTCCACAACCTCGCTTTCTATTCCCAACAACTCGAGTTTAAATTCAACAGGGAGCATTTCGATTACGACATCGATCAAACACTTAGCAGTATATCGCAGCGACTTATGATGGAGTTTCTTTACTGAGTTTTTATATTGACGAAAGCTTAGTTGCCTCCAAGCGGCGCCATCCATACAAGTATCTCAATGGTGCCATTAGCACTTTAAAAATGAAATTGAAAAACAGTATTGGGACTTCTCAGCAAATAAACATTGAAAAATTCATTTATTTTTTATAGTATCCGCTGCGAACCCGTCTAAAATCAGTATAAGACCGGTGATGAAAGGAATGCCAAAATGGCAAATACAAAAACCGCAACAAAACGCGCCCGTCAGGCTGTGGTCCGACAGGAAAGAAATCAAAACATCCGGAGCACCACTCGAACCAGTGTTCGTGCCGCGCTCGAGGCCATCAAAACAAAGGACGCCCTAAAAGCAAAAGCAGCTTTTCAATATGCCGTCAAAACAATCAGCAAAGCAGCAAGTAAAGGAGCAATCCCAAAGGGACGCGCCTCCCGTAAAATTAGCCGGCTCACTCTTTTACTCAAAAGAAGTGTTCCTACTGCACTTTCTGCTCAGAAATAATCTCAGAAGCCAGGTTGCGGCTCATAGAAATCCAATCCCAGCTCGAACCTGGTTTTTTCACTTACTTTTAATGACAAAACCGAATTACCAAGCTACTCCAAAGCCCCAGAGGCAAAGAAGGACTTTGTTTGAGATGAAAATCGATTTGCGCTAATTCCTTCTGAAACTCCATGACTTCAGAAAGCTCCCACTTCTGACTCCATTTTCGAAATCGCTCAGAGAGATGTCCACTCAACTTAGAATGATGAGTTCCTTTCTCTTGATCTAAAATCACGACAACCAAGTGCCTGACATTCCACCCCAGTAAACCCAAAAGAGGAAAAGACTCATCCGCATGTTGAGCAAACTGCGCGACCTGGTAAAGAGCTGATTTGCGATCCCGAGAAAAAAAAGACTCTAAAAAAAGATCACCCCCTCCTGCGAGTGAGCTCTCTAAGAGAACATCTTCAGAATAATTGGAAATAACATACTTCTCTAATTCCTGATCTAAAATATCTAAAGTCCAAGGATCTAAAGAACAGAGCCTCAAAATTAAGGTCGAATCCAAATTTAAATTTCGGCGTTTTGCTAAAGACTGTACCCACGCTTCTCTTTGACTCTCCCCTACTTCATCGCATGCAATAACGGCCGCTTGATCCAAAAGAATTTTGGAAAACTTTTTTCGTCCGTCCAAATCCTTAGAAATACAAACACAGACACTGTCTAAATCAGACTTCTTACGTGAAGGTCCTAAAAGTTGCGAAAGGAGCTCAGGATTTTTTAAAAGATGAGCATCCCGAATCCAGATCAATGGAATGCCTCCACCTAAAGGAGGACTCCGAACAGCATCTAAAACAGTTTCCACCGACGTTTCACTCGCTTCATAAGACACCTCACCCCAAGGAGGAGGTAGCACTGCAGCTCGTATTTTTTCTAAAATTTCTCGTAATTTAAATTTTTCAGTTCCATAAATCCAATAAAATGGCCAAATCAATTGTTGTTCCAGCTCTCGCTGAATGACTTTAAATTCTAATTTAGGCATAACATTCTCTTAAAACATCGCTAACATAGATTCATGCACATCATCCATCATACTTCGCGAAAGATCTTGAAGAGCGCGATCAAACTCACTTTCATTAATCAATGGAGACGTTGTACCCAGTACATCCAGCTGATTGGAACCAGGAAACTGTTTGGAACGCGAAAATACCGCCGACCAAAGATGACTAGGATGACCTGGCCTAGGCTGAACCCGATCGAGACTAAAAGTACAAGACAAAACCGCATTATAGACAGATGCAACTCCAAAGTTGCTCGTTGGAAAACTAGAAGTCACCACTCCAGATGGATTTAGACTACTCACACTCAGACTCGCTACGGAAGCATAAGCTGCGGAATCTACAAAGCCAGATAAGAGAGCATCCGCATCCTGTTTACTGTGAACTAAAACCACCCGCTGGTGGGAGACTAAAGTACGAATCATACTGTTAAAAATAAAAATCTCTACACCTGGTTTGTAGCTATTATTGACAATAGGTAAAATGTAAATTTTATGAACCCCCTCCTTCCAATACAGATCACTTTGAGAAGTTTGAAGGGTATATCCACATCCTAAAACTGAAATCACTCCTAAAATATAAAAAATCTGTAAAAAATTTTTAAAAATTGAGTAGCTCATTTATGGCAAAAAATATTACAACATAAAAATGAGGTTGAATAGTTTATTTGAAATTATCAAGAAAGTTCAGGAAAAATATCCTGTTTTTTCAATAAGATATGCTGAGGCGGAAGCCCTAGGACGATGGGACCTCGCAGTTGGAAAGTTGATTTCTAAGCATTCTAGAGCCATTCGAGTCCAAAACTCAATCCTTTGGGTAGAAGTAGAACACCCCATCTGGAGAGCAGAGCTTCATTACAGAAAGAACCAAATTTTAAATATTCTCAATAATAAGACCTCCTCATCCAAGGAAATCCTAAAGGATATCATTTATTTAGATGCTAGATCTGAAAAAAAATCTACTGCCGAGCCAGAACAAAAAGTAGAATAAGAAAAATCCCAAACGCTCCCAAGAAAAACCAAAGACGTTTTCGACCAAGCAATAAGGGCTCAGATTCGCCGACAATCTGAATAGAGGGGATAGGATTTTTTTGTACCCTCCGAATCGGTCTTCGTGTTGAAAATACAGCAGTGTTCTCAAGCGATGCATCAGAAATCTCACTATCTAGATTCTCTATTTGAGTTTCTGTTACTTCTTCTTCACTTCCAGTAAGTGCTTTTGGCACCTCAATGCCTAAGAATTTAAAAATTTCGCCTTGCTCATGAAGAAAGATCCAGTAACCATGAGCTTCACAGACTTCATCTTGTAAAGTGAGCTGCCGATCCAAAATCATTTGGCACATTTTCTCTCGAGTATAAGGACCTGAAATCCTATTCTCAGATGTTCGAACTAACCACTGATCCATAATAAAGTCTTTCCTTAGAATTAAACGTTAAAGGCATCAATGAGTCGATGTTCAGCCTGAATAAATTCTCGAATGATTTTATGATCACTTTGTTTAAATTCTTTGGGAGTTCCAAAAAACACTATTTTTCCTTCATGTAAAAAGGCAATCTCGTCAGCTAGAAGCAGTGCAGAAGGAATATCATGAGAAATCACCAAAGAGGTTAACTTCAGTTCACGCTTTAAAGTTTCAATCAGCTCATCCACAGTTGTACGTGTAACTGGATCAAGGCCCGTTGTAGGTTCATCGTATAATAGGATAGAAGGCTCTCGAATAATGGCACGAGCTAAACCCACTCTCTTTCTCATTCCACCCGACAGCTCATTTGGGTACTTATCCCAACCAGATTTCATTCCCAAAGAAACCAGCGTTTTCTCCACCTGAGAAAAAATTTCCCGATCACTCAGTTGAGTGTGCTCGTATAGTGGAAATGCGACATTATCAAAAACACTCATACCATCAAAAAGAGCTGAATTTTGAAAAAGCATTCCAAACTGCTTACGAAGTTGAGCGAGCTCACGAAAGGAGAGCTTACTTACCTCCTGATCACCAACCCATACCGTTCCTCGGTCTGGATGCAGTAAACCTAAAATATGCTTCAAGAGCACAGACTTTCCGGCACCGGATGAGCCTAAAATATAAGTTAATTTTCCAGCTGAAAATTTCAAAGATACTCCGCGCAAGACTTGCTCAGCTCCATTGCGAAAACTTTTATAGACCTCCTCAATCCGGATTGAATTTACATTATTTGTCATATTTTTTTCTCATAGATCG
>CAIYTD010000319.1 GCA_903928955.1 Oligoflexia bacterium
CGGATCATCGCATACTGGGGAAGGAGCAGGTCCCAAGGGTTTGGCTGTTCGCCAATTAAAGCGGTACGCGAGCTGGGTTCAGAACGTCGTGAGACAGTTCGGTCCCTATCTGCCGTAGGTGTTGGAGAAGTGAGAAGCGCTGTCCTTAGTACGAGAGGACCGGGATGGACAGACCTCTAGTGTGCCAGTTGTCACGCCAGTGGCACTAGCTGGGTAGCTATGTCTGGACGAGATAACCGCTGAAAGCATCTAAGTGGGAAACTCTCTTCAAAACAACTTCTCCCGGGACATTTAGTCCCCTTAAAGTCCCCCTGAAGACGACAGGGTTGATAGGGTGGGTGTGTAAGTGAAGTAATTCACTCAGCTGACCACTACTAATCGGACGAGAGGCTTATCTCTTTATTCTTTCTTAGAATAGGTTGCTTCTTAAAGTTCTGAAGTAGGTTTCTTCCTCCTTCTTTTCTTTAATCATTCTTCCCTATTCTCAGATCACTGAGATCATCCTAAGATCATTTCCTCAGCTCTTTCCTTCTACTCTAAACTGTACTTCTTTCTGTCACTTAGGTCTCTCCCCTTTTTGGGGGTGTCTATGGCGGCGGGGTTACACCTGATCCCATCTCGAACTCAGAAGTTAAGCCTGCCCACGGCAACACTAGTACCGAGGAAGCTCGGCGCTAACATAGCTCGATGCCCCCATTTTTTTTTCCTCTCTCTCTTTCTCCTAATTTTCTCGTGTTAATTTGGTTCGAAATGCACGGTTCACTTGTTCCTCCAGAACGCACATATGTTTTCCAAGCGCTTCTGAAAGTTCGCGAAATAATAATTTATAAACAGTTTCTTGAAGTTTAGTGACTTCGAGGGAAGCAACGACTTGTTTTTTCTTGAGAACATATAAAAAGCTTGCAACTTTGGCTAAACCTAGTCCGCCTTCTAGTCTGATAGTTGCCTCAAGTTTAGGTTGAGTGACGGACCAAGCATCGCTGGTATTGAAGAAATATTCTTTTGATAATAGAATTTTCATTGCCATTTCCGCTTCTTCTCGACTCATCGGAGTTCGAAGTCCTCTGTTTTTTGCATGAATAACAGGCACCCAGATAGCCGTTTCTTGGTGCGACCGAGAAAGTGATGATTTTTTCATTTCCAGTTTATAAAAGCGAATAGACTCGCCTTTGAGTGAGCGAGTTTCAGTGCCTAATATTTGACATTTTCCATGCATTGCATAAATAACCGAAGTTCCTGCAGAAAACTCCGTTTGTGATGCTTCAGGCGGGGTTTGCGATTCCATGCTTTCTCCCTTGAATGCCTATCCTAGGCATGTGCTGAAAAAATCTAATTTCTTCTTTTTAGGTTAGCAGATGGAGATGGACCGAGCAATCTAAGAAATCTAGACATAATTTATGTTGCATGTTTGGCCAAAGTATCAGACATCAAAGAAATTATGGGACGAGGCAGAAAAAGTAAGGAAATAAAGATGAAAAACCGTAAAAGACAAGCCGCAAAAAAGGAGAGAGAAAAAAAGCTTCGAGATTCTGTGCATAAATCGCGATTAGCGTAGCTATCAGTCGATTCTGCCATGATCAACGCAGTGTTTCTCTAAAACTTTTTTAGTTTTTTTCTCAAGTCGAAAGACAGACCGCCGATAAGTGTTATGTCTAGGCTATGAGGACTTTGGTGGGTAATCAGGCTTAGGCGACTTGACTGAGGACCGCTATCACTTGCTGATTTCGTCTGAGGAGGCGACTTCGGGTACAGCAACAAGAGGTGGTGGTCCTCGTCCTTTTTTGTGCTAAACCTCCTCTGCTGGAGGATTAAAATGGTCACTTTAAATCATATCGGTATTGCCGTAGAAGACTTACCTCAAGTGAAGAAGCTTTTCTCTATATTGGGGCTCTCTGTGATTTCTAAAGAAGTCGTTCCAGAGCAACAAGTTATTACCCATTTTTTACCTCTTCCATTAGCTCCAGGACAACTAGAGTTGCTAGAGCCTACTGAGTCAGCGGGAACCATTGGGCAATTTATCAAAAAAAGGGGGCCCGGAATTCATCATCTCTCATTTTCAGTCCCAATAGGAGAGTTAAATACTCTGTGTCAAAGCCTTCGGTCTTCTGGATATAGGCTCATTTATGATCAGTCGAGAACAGGAGCTCATGGTATGAAAATTAATTTTATTCATCCTTCTTCAACTGGAGGTATTCTCATTGAGCTCATGGAGCCAGGTGAGTATATTATCTAGAACAGTATGCCTATTCGCCTCACTCAAAGTATAAAAGTTCTGCTGGTCACTTGTTTCATCGTCTTTATACTGCAACAGACTGCTGATCAGTTCTTCAGTATGAGAATTCTGAGCTTCTTTGGCTTAAGTTCTGGTTCCTTTTTTCAGGGACATCGCTATTGGCAGCTTTTAACTTATTCTTTTTTCCATCGCGACGTCATGCATCTCTTTTTTAATATGATGATGCTCGCATTTATTGGGAGTGAGCTGGAGGCTGTTTGGGGTCCTAGCCAGTTCATTCGGTACTACGCTTTTTGTGCCACTACGTCTGGCCTCGTTTATCTCCTTTTATCTTCTTTGTCGACTTTTGGATTAGGTCAACTTCCTATGATTGGGGCAACAGGAGCAGTATATGGGCTTCTGATGGCTTATGGATTGATTTTTGGAGAGCGTGTCTTGCTTTTCATGATGCTTTTTCCTATGAAAGCTAAGCATTTTGTTTGGGTTTTAGCTCTTTTGGAGTTGATGACCACCCTTTATTCTGGAGGGGGCGGGTTTGCTAGTCTTGGGCACCTTTCTGGAATGGTTACAGGATTGGGTTATTTGTGGGTTCGCACTTTGTTGATTTTATCTAAAAAAAATAAACAAAAACGAGGGTTTACTTCTAGATTTAAGAAACGAAAAAATCAACACCTTAAACTGATTGTCAATAATGATCAGAATTTTGATTCGAAAGAGGAAGCTTCAGAAGAGGATCCAACGACTTGGCATTAAGTGTTGCTACAAAGTGTCACTTGTTTTATCACTGTTCACATGGCACTTTTAAATGATTCTGTAGCGTTCAAGAAACTAGATGTCCGTTTGGTAGAAAGAAATTTGGCCCGAGGAGTTTTAACTTCCGAAGAGTTTAATCATTCTGTGAGTCAACTCCCGGATGATTCTGAAAATGCAGAATGGGTGAACATCGAATCTTTATTGGATGAGCCAGAAGTGGAATTAGAAAATGGTAAGTCTTCCACTCAGCATTAAGGCGAATTTTCGATGACATCACTATTAAAATCCGGAGAGGTAGAAGACCTTACCGTTTTGGGCACTGGTCCGGCAGGTTTAACTGCAGCAATTTATAGTGCAAGGGCTAATTTGCGCCCTCTTTGTATCGATGGGGATCAACCTGGGGGGCAGCTCACTATTACAAGTGAGGTAGAAAATTATCCTGGTTTTGCGGAACCTGTTTTGGGTCCCGACTTAATGATGGCTTTCCGTAAGCAAGCAGAACGTTTTGGCACTCGCTTCTTACAGGGTAAAGTGGTTCGAGCGGACCTTTCCAAAAAGCCTTTCCTACTGGAGATGGACGATGGAAAGAAAATTTGGACAAAAACCTTAATCATAGCTTCAGGAGCTTCTGCTCAGTGGCTGGGTTTGCCTAATGAAAAAAGGCTTATGGGCAAAGGGGTCTCGGGTTGTGCAACTTGTGATGGATTTTTCTTTAGAAATGCTGATGTTGCTATTGTGGGTGGTGGAGACACTGCGATGGAGGAAGCAACATTTTTGACTCGATTTGCGAAAACAGTTACCATCATTCATCGTCGCAATCAACTTCGAGCAAGTAAGGCGATGCAAGATAAAGCTCAAAAAAATCCAAAAATTCGATTTCTCTTAGATTCACAAGTCGAAGATATCTTAGGGGATCAATCAGTATCAGGGATACGCATAAAGAATTTAGAAACAAATGTGATTTCTGATCTTGAAGTTCAAGGGGTTTTTGTTGCTATTGGTCATCATCCCAATACCGCTCTTTTTAAGTCTCAGTTGGACTGCGATTCTGTAGGTTATCTCCATACTGAGCCAAGATCGACTTGTACAAATATTCCTGGAGTATTTGCAGCGGGAGATGTTGCTGATCGTATTTATCGTCAAGCAGTTACAGCCGCAGGAACCGGTTGTATGGCGGCAATGGATGCCGAGAGTTATTTAGAAAGTGAAGAGTAAATGCAGTCTGCTCATCCAGAGGACCATTCAGAACAGGTGCAAGTTCGCTTTGAAAAACTGGACCGTTTAAGAAGTCGGAAGGAGAATCCTTATAAAAATGGAGTTCTTCCATCCCATCTCGCTATAGATCTTCATCGAACTTATTCTGAAAAGACGAAGCAAGAACTTGAGTTGATGGCAGCTCCTTGCTCTCTGGCAGGCAGGATTATGGGGATTCGGGACTTTGGGAAAGCTGCGTTTGTTCGGATTCAAGATAGATCGGGTTTAATACAACTTTTTATTCAAAAAGATAAAATTGGACTACAGGGTTATACTTTATATAAAGAGTTCGATTTGGGTGACATTGTTTTTGCGAAAGGGATCGTTTTTAAAACAAAAACTGCCGAACTTTCCTTGCAATGTGAGTCGATTGAATTAGTAACAAAATCTTTGCGGCCCTTGCCTGAAAAATTTCATGGGATTGCCGACGTTGAGATTAAGTATCGACAAAGATATCTCGATCTCATAACTGATGCGAGTACTCGCCAAACTTTTCAAAAGCGTTCACAGATCATCGCAGAACTTCGAAAGTTTTTTATTGAGCGTGAATTTATGGAAGTGGAAACTCCCATGATGCATCCTATTGCAGGCGGAGCCATTGCTAAGCCATTTACAACTCATCACAATGCTCTTGATATGAATCTTTTTATGAGAGTTGCCCCTGAACTCTATTTAAAACGTCTCGTTGTGGGCGGCTTTGAAAGAGTGTTTGAGATTAATCGGAATTTTCGGAATGAAGGAATTTCCATTAAACATAATCCAGAATTTACAATGCTTGAATTTTATCAATCCTATTCAACCTATGAAGATTTGATGGAACTAACCGAAACCCTTTTTCAACGGTTGGGCGATCGAATCTTAGGAACTCAGCAATTCAACTATCAAGGAACTCTTATTGACTTAAAAGGGCCTTGGCAAAAAATTACTGTTGAAGATGCTATTATCAGGTGGAGTGGATTTAAAGATAGATCTCAGATGAGAGTAAAACAGTCATTATTGAATTATGGCATCGAAGCAGGATTATCCATGAATCCTCAAGATTCTATTGGCGGCTTGATGATGGTTATTTTTGATCATGAAGTGGAAGCTCAGTTGATTCAGCCTACGTTTGTCACTCATTATCCTTTGGACGTGTCTCCCCTTTCGCGTAAGAACGAACAGGATCCATTTTTAGTGGATCGGTTTGAGCTTTATATCTATGGTCGTGAAGTGGCAAATGCCTTTTCTGAGCTGAACGACCCTGTAGATCAGAAGATGCGTTTTGAGACCCAAGTTGCAGAGAAAAATGCTGGAAATGAAGAAGCGAATGATATGGATATCGACTATATTACAGCATTAGAGTACGGCATGCCTCCTACTGCAGGTGAGGGGATTGGTATTGATCGACTCGTGATGTTCTTTACGGATTCTCCAAGTATTCGAGATGTTATTTTATTCCCTCTCATGAGACCTTTGCAGGGAGTCGGCTTAAAGAGCAAAGATGGCAGCATCTGAATCTCTCGTTTGTAAATTAGCCTTTCGTTTTTTACTTTCTAAGATTTCCGATGGGTTTCTTTCTTTTATAGCAATGATTTCTATTATCGGAGTCGCTCTGGGCGTAACTGCCTTAACCGTTGTTATCAGCGTGATTAATGGCTTTGAAGGCGAACTGTCTCGAGTCATTACGAGTATGAATGGGGATGTTTTACTCTATTCTCGGGGAGATCCTTTGTCTGATCCCGATAGAATAGAAGAGGAAATTCGAAAAATTACTCCGCAAGTGGAAGCAATCACAAGTTCGTTTGTGACCGAACTCATGGTTTCAGGACCTGCAGGAGTTTCGGGTGCAGTTCTTCAAGGGATTGAATTGGGTCGCATTGGTGAGGTGACACAGATTCCTCGTCGAGTGACTCAAGGTCGTCTTCCTGAAAAAGCGGGAGAAATTGCTTTGGGATCTGTGATTGCGGATAAAATTGGAGCAGCTATCGGGTTAGATATTCGGGTCATTGCACCATTTACAGGAGAAAGCGAGTCTTTGCCGAGTGTCATTTCTGTTCGGGTTGTTGGTATCTTTAACATGGGGATGTACGATTATGATTCCAAGTTTATTTTCATGACCTTGAAGTCAGTACAGGAATTTCTTAATCAACCTGGTCGAGTGACTAGTTTTTATATCAAGCTCAAGCCTGGCGAAAATACTCGTCGCGCTTCAGATCGATTGAGCCAAAGTTTTGATTTTCCTTTTCGAGCAAAAGATTGGGGGCAGCTGAATAAAAATTTATTCTATGCCATTCAATTAGAAAAAGTAGTGATAGCAATCATTTTGACAGTCATTATTATTGTTGCTGCCTTTAACGTTGTCAGTACGTTAATGATGATGATTCATGACAAGACCAAGGAAATTGCGATTTTGAAAGCCATGGGATTTCGTCCTGCTCAGAGCTTTAGGCTTTTCTGTTTGATTGGGTTAGGAATTGGCGGTGTTGGAACAGCAATGGGGGTTGTTGCTGGATTAGGTTTAGGTTGGATTTTGGAGAGAACCCACCTAGTTCATTTGCCAGCGGATATTTATTACATCGGCTATCTCCCTGTTGCAGTCAGGTGGAAGGAAATTGGATGGATTGCAATCTTAGCTTTGCTCATTTCATTTTTAGCAACGATTTATCCCTCGTGGAAAGTTTCTCGGCGACCTCCTTTAGAAGGCTTGCGTTATGAGTAATTTGCTTTTAAAAGCGGAAAAGGTGAGCAAGTCTTTTTTTAAAGGTAAAAAAGAGGTTCAGGTTGTAAGGGGTGTGAATCTTGCCATTGAAGCGGGTGAAAGGGTGGCTATTACGGGGGCATCTGGCGTCGGAAAGAGCACATTACTTCATATCTTAGGAACACTTGAACCCCCCAGTTCGGGCAGAGTTTTTTTTGGTCCCAAGCAACAGGATATTTTCCGCTACTCTGAAAGAGAGCTCTCTTTATTTCGGAATCAATCTCTTGGGTTTGTATTTCAGTTTCATTATTTACTGCCCGAATTCTCTGCATTGGAAAATGTTATGATGCCTGCTTTGATTGCGGGACATGGCCGTCTCGTTTCAGAAAAACAAGCAAAAGATTTACTTGGATTTGTGGGTTTAGGGCATAGATTAGATCATCGTCCCAATGAACTTTCGGGTGGAGAGCAGCAGAGAGTAGCGATTGCACGTGCTGTTATTTTAAAACCCAAACTACTTCTTGCCGATGAATTGACTGGTAATTTGGATTCCGCCAATCGAAGTAACGTGATGGAACTATTGGTTCGGCTGAATACGGCTACAGGGATCTCGATTTTACTAGTGACCCATGATCTTGAGTTAGCCAGTAAAATGCACCGCGTACTTGTCATGAAAGACGGTATTTTTGTTTAATGAATTGCTTGACAGTCAGGTGTTGCCCACCTAGACATATGGGTGAGTGGTTGTGTCTAAGTACGTTTCCTTGCAGCGCCTGAATTGGCATCGTTTCATTTTAGTGGCTCTGAGCGCAGCTTTTATTTCCTTTGGAATTTCTAAGCATTCTCTTGCTGAGACTGTTGCGCTTACTGATCAGAATGGTGGAGATGTCTATTGGGATAAGGTTGTCGGTCAAATAGACGTCCAAGGATTAAAACGCATTGAAAAAGATGCGGTATTAGTCAAAGTAGGTACTAAGCCTGGCGCACTTTTAAGTCAAGAGCAAGTGAGAGCAGATATTCAAGCCCTTTTTAATATGGGTCATTTTGATGATATTGCAGTGGAATCGGAAGTTTTAGACCAGAATCGGATTTCCTTGGTCTATGTTGTGAAAGAGCGTCCTGTTATTGGAAAAATAGATTTTGAAGGAAATGAGCATTTAAGTGCAAGTGATCTAAAAGAGGTCATAAAAGTCAAAGAATGGTCCATTTTAGACATCAATAAAGTTAAAGAAGATGTTGCGTTGATTCAGAAGCACTACGAAGAAAAGGGATTCTACCTTGCAAAGGTTTCATTCGATGTGCATGCGTCTAAGCCAGATGAAGTGGAGTTAGTCTATAAAATTAATGACTATGATAAGGTTCAAATTAAGAAAATTACTTTTCTCAATAATAAGCATTTTTCTGATGAACAACTGAAGGGCGTTTTTTCTGAGACACGCGAAGGAGGATTTTTTTCTTTTGTAAGTGGATCAGGAAGTTTTAAAGAATCTGCTTTTAAGCAGGACCTGCAAAGATTGACCTATTGGTACCTCGATCATGGGTATGTGAAGTTTAAGTATGAAAATCCAGTAGTAACGATTAGTGATGATAAAAAG
>CAIYTD010000320.1 GCA_903928955.1 Oligoflexia bacterium
ATAGCGGCTTCTTTAGTATAGCTGAGCTTGAGGTCGCGCGCTCGAGAAGCAGCCCATGTTAGGAGGCGTGCTCCTTGGAGTCGAGTAGCCATATCAGCAATATAAAATTGAATGGCTTGTAATTTTGAGATAGGTGCCCCAAACTGCTCTCGCTCGGATGCAAATTGTTTGGAGGCTTCAAATGCACATCGAGCAATACCTAAAGCTTGAGCGGCAATACCAATTCGCCCCCCATCTAAAGTATGCAGCGCAATTTTTAGTCCTTCTCCTTCTTTTCCTAGTAAACATTCCTTGGGAACAAAAACATCATCAAAAAAAAGTTGGGCGGTAGATGAGGCAGTGATCCCTAATTTGTCTTCTAATTTAGAAACTTGAAATCCTTTCGTCTGGGTATCTACGATGAAGCAGCAAATGCCTTTGTGACCTTGAGTGGGATCGAGTGTAGCGAATAGGATGCAGGTGTCAGCTTCTTTTCCATTTGTAATCCAATTTTTCGATCCCCGGATGAGATATCCGTCTGGAGTCGGAATAGCTTGGCATTTTAGGCCCGCTGGATCGGAGCCATGACCCGGTTCTGAAAGCGCAAAGCAACCTAGTTTTTTACCTTGAGCAAGGGGTTTTAAGTATTTCTCTTTTTGGATGTCATTGCCAAAACTGAAAAGGGGAGAACAGACTAAGGAATTATTGACAGATAAAATCACAGCAGTAGATGCGCAAACAGTGGCAATTTCTTCTATTGCCATGGAGTAAGAAACAGTATCTGTTTCAGACCCTCCCCATTGCTCTGGCACCATCATTCCTAATAGTCCCATTTCACCTAATTGCCCAATAATTTCAGCCGGAAATCTCCCGGTTTCGTCTAACTCTTTAGCAATAGGTTTGATCTTATCTTGAGCAAAAGATCGAATTTGTTCAACGAGTAGTTTTTGGGATTCATTTATTTCTGGCCAGGGTTGGTATGTCATTTTTATAGTCCTTAGGATAATCCGTCAAAGTGAGGTTTTCTTTTTTCGATAAATGCAGTCATCCCTTCGAGTTGATCGGTACTTCCAAAAAGGCGGCCAAAAGCCTGTGCCTCAGCATCTAATTTATAATTTAATCCAGTAGATTCTGAAAATTCGTTCAGCAATTTTTTTGCTTTCGCAATGGCAGGATAAGACTGGATGCTGATGGATTTTGCAATAGGAATCACAGAGTCCATAAAGTCCTTTGAAGGAAAGACATGGTTGACTAAGCCTATAGCGAAAGCTTCACTTGCATTGATTTTTCTACCAGTAAATATAAGCTCCTTCGCTCTAGGAAGTCCGATAAATTTTGAAAGTCGAAGCGTGCCTCCGAAGCCTGGAATGACTCCTAAGCCCACTTCAGGCTGGCCAAAGACAGCATTCTCACTTGCAATAATGAAATCACATGCAATCGCTAATTCTGTCCCTGCACCTAACGCAAAGCCATTTACAGCCGCTAGAGTGGGCTTCTTCATTAATTCTAAAAATTTAGTAATCTCATGGCCTAGTTGTGAAAAGTGGACACCTTCAGTGGGTGATTTTTTTTTCATTTCCGCGATGTCAGCTCCCGCTATGAACGCTTTGTTTCCGTCTCCTGTGAGAATAACAACCCGAATATTAGAATCCTCTGATGTACTCACTAATATTGTTTTGAGTTCATGCAGTGTTTCAGAATTCAAAGCGTTGAGAGCGTCAGGCCTGGATATTTTAATGATTTGAATTCCTGGGTGGATGATTTCAGTTTTAATATTTTTAAAAATCATAACGATAGAATCCTCTGCCTGTTTTTTTCCCAAGCCATCCTGCAGCTACATATTTTTTTAATAGGGGGCATGGGCGATATTTTGAATCTCCTAGACCTTCATGCAGAACTTCCATAATTGAGAGGCAAGTATCCAGTCCAATAAAATCAGCTAAAGTAAAAGGCCCCATAGGGTGGTGAGTGCCCAATTTCATTGCAGTATCAATGTCTTCGATGGAAGCTACACCTTCGTGAAACGCAGTGATTGCCTCATTAATCATGGGCATCAGGATACGATTCACTGCAAAGCCAGGTTGATCTTGCACTTCAATAAAAGTTTTTCCCATTTTTTTGGCAACATCTCGGACTGCTTGAAATGTTTCATCAGAGGTTTGGAGCCCTCGAATTCCTTCGACAAGCTGCATGATGGGCACAGGATTCATAAAGTGAATGCCTGCTACTCGATCACAACGCTGGGTTTGTGCAGCAAGAGCGGTAATACTGATGGAAGATGTATTGGTCGTGAGCAATGATAAAGGGGGAAGGATTTCATCGAGTTCCCGAAATAACTGATACTTTAAGTCAGGTTTTTCTGTGACTGCCTCTATTACTAAATCAGTTTGAGCTAAATCCTTTATGCTCGAAGTAGGATGAATTTTTTCTAGGATTTGAATTCTATCTTTTTCGGAGATTTTATTTTTTTCGATCAGTTTTTTGAGTTGAGAATCCAATTTATTTTTTGCATTTTTAACCACCTCACTCTTTTGATCGACTAGAAAGACTTCAAAACCAGCTTGTGCGGCAGACTGAGCAATTCCAGCTCCCATTTGGCCAGCACCGAGGATGCCGATTTTTAAAATATTCAATGCCATAGATTCCCTCGCATTTCTGGATCCATTTGCGCAAAATTTAGCTTATTTTCCAATACAAAAATTAGAAAATATCTTTTCTAAGATGTCATCAGGAAGAGTATCTCCAATAAGAGGACCTAAAGATGACAGCGATTGCTGGATATCAGATGCAAATAATTCTAGTGCAGAGGAGTTTTTCGCTCGATTGAGATCTTGAAGTGCTAATGAAACCGCTCTAAAGTGCTCTACTCGAGTCAAAATGACCTCTCCTCCATTGCGCTGAGTCCATTTTTCGCATAAGCCTGTGATGGCTTGAATTGCGTTTTGAATTCCTTCGCCTGTGATAGCAGAGGTTTTCACCCATTGAGAGATTCCCAAAGGTTCCATTAAAGAAAGAAAGTTTTGAACTTGGGATGAGCTCGCTAAGTCTATTTTGGTGACAATTCCGATTGTTTTTTGAGAAAGGCCTTTCAATATTTCCCATTGCTCCTGAGTAGAGGAAAAGGGAGCAAAGGGATCGACAATAAAGAGAATTAAATCTGCCTCAAGTGCAGCTTGATGAGTGCGTTCTATTCCCATTTTCTCAATGGGGTGGTCAGTGATCCTGAGTCCAGCGGTATCTTCCAATCGAAGAGTAATGGTTTTGCCTTTTCCTTGAAGAGTGAGTTTCTCGCGCACGATATCGCGCGTGGTGCCTGCTAGATGGGAAACAATCGAACGATCTTCTCCTAAGAGGGCATTAAAAAAAGTAGATTTTCCAGCATTCGGTAGACCAATAAAAGTGACTCGGATGCCCTCTTGCAGGCGAAAGCCTTGGTGATAACTTTGGCAGAGGTGCTCGAGCGTGGAGCTGAGAGGAATCAGCTGTTCTTTCAGTCGGGGCAATGAAATTTCATCGATGTCTTGATCAGAGAAATCAATTCCCACTTCGGCTAAAACGGCTAATTTTCTTAAGCGGGTAGCAATATCTGCGATCCAATGATTTTGGAGGCCAGACATTTTCTCTAGTGCGATAGCAACCGCGTGTTCATTGGAGGCAGAAATTAAATCTACTACTGCTTGAGCTTGAAATAAGGTCATTTTACCATTACGTACAGCTCGAAAGCTAAATTCGCCAGGGAGTGCCTGTCTGAGACCCTGCTCGAGCAATGCGTGAATGATTTGGTGGGAAATAAAGCTTCCTCCATGGGTGTGATATTCTACTAAATCTTCACCTGTATAACTGTGGGGCTGAATAAATCGGACAAAGAGAGAATCATCGATGGGATGGTTGTTTTCAAGATAAAGCACTGCTCGGATCAACTTTCGGGGCTCAGATTGGCTAGAAGTCAGAGTGCGAGTCAGTCGATTTAACGATGAAAAAGCCTGAGGGCCACTCACTCGAATGATCGATAGAGCGCCACCTAGTTCAGTAGCAATGGAGCAAATGGTATCTTCAGAAAGATATCCAGGCTGGGTTGCCATTCTTACCTGGACGAAAGAGGGTCTAGTTTTTTGTTCAAGATCATTTGTTGCGCGATACTTGCTAGCGCATTAACTAGCATGTAAATGGTTAAACCCGCTGGAAGTGCAAGCATGAAAGCACCAAAAATAAGCGGCATGAGTTGCATCATTCGCGCCTGTGCTGGGTCTGTTGCAGTATTAGGGGTAAGTTTTTGTTGAATAAACATTGTAAACGAGAGCAAAATGGGAGTGACATAAAAAGGATCATGACTGGATAGGTCCTTAATCCAAAAAGCAAAGGGAGCATGGTAAAGCTCTATAGAGCTGTAAAGCACTCGGTATAAAGCAAAGAAAATAGGCATTTGAATGATCATAGGAAGACAACCTGCCATAGGGTTATAGCCATTGTTTCTCATCATTGTGAGCATTTCTTTGTTTAAGGTCTCGCGATCATCCTTATAGCGTTCTCGAAGTTTTTGAAGTTGAGGCTGTAATTTAGCCATTTTTTTCATACTCTTCATGCTCTTGTATGTGAGCGGGTAAGTGCAGACCTTCAAGAGGAGAGTCAGAAGAATAATAGCTAGCCCATAATTTTGAACAAACTGGTAAAACCATTTGAGGGTTTTTAAGAGGGGATAGGCGCAAATGGTAAACCAGCCAAAATCAACAGTGTGATCGAGCGTAGGTTCAACTCTGCGGAGAATTTCAAGTTCTTTTGGGCCGAAATAGACGCGAACAGGCAGACTCATAGTTTTCCCTGTAATGGGATAAACGAGGCTTGCGCGTCCTGCATTGGGTCCAGTCGGCTGAATGAGAGCTTCAGGTGTTAAAGGGGCTTGGGCAACGAGCGCCATAATAAAGTAGCGATTGGTTGCAGCTACGTATTTTACGGATGCTGAAGAAGCGCGCTGTTCCAATTTGTCATGCAGCGGAAATCGCTCGATGGATTCATTAGCCCAATACACTAATTGTCGATCTTGGGCTTCTGGCTCCTTATCTAAACTTTGTGAATTTATGTACAGGAAAGCATACTTGGGGGTTCGATTCTTGAATTCTGCAGTGACCCTTGCGTCAATATAGGGCTGTCTGTCTGTAGAAAAAAATTCACGTGAAAGTTTTACCTGAGCATCTTCATAAGTCCAAGTAGCCCCTATTGCGGTGCGTTCTAATTTTCCTTGAACATCATGGAGATAAGAAAAATTAGGGTCATCAAAAGCTAAAGTAACCTCACCACTTTCATGGGTAACAGAGTGCATATCAACTGCTGCTGCATCTTGAGAAATGCCAAGCTTATAGCCTTTCAGTGTCCAATTTGAAAAAAAAGGGCCTTCCTCATTGATGAGGGATTCTCCGGTTTCGGTAGACAGCGTGATTTTCTTCGATGGATGAGAATGATGCGCAGTCGATTGCGGGGGGAGTCGGAGGGTTGTTTCTGAGGTTGCTTTTGAACGGGCTATTTCCCCGGATCGACTGGAAGTCTCAGCGCCTTGCTCTTGGGTTTGGGTGTGAAGTCTCGGCTCTAAATAGTATTTTTGCCAGCCTACATAAATAAGAAAACAGAGTGTAATTGCTAAAAGAGTCCTGCGGTCCATGAATCTACCTTCCCTGGTCAATGTTCGGGTTTGAGTAAGGTTTTGCTATAGCATGTGGAACTGGATCATAGCCAGCCTCTGTAAAAGGGTGGCATCTGGAAAGTCGCTGGATGACGAACCAGCTTCCTTGGAAAATACCATGGTGCTGAAATACCTCACTGGAGTATTGACTACAACTGGGTTGAAATCGGCAACCATAGGACGGTCCGAAAAAAAGATGGAAAAGAGGCGATAAAGTGATCTGATAAGTTCGAATCAGGTGACTAACTATTTGAGATAACATGCAGAAGTTGCCTCCGTAAACATTCTCCTAGTGCCCTGGAGTAGGTGAAATTCATTTTTTTTGCCTGGGGAATAACGACATTATAATCGTACGACCCGAGCTGCATGCCTTGGATTCGAAAGGACTCTCGGATTTGTCGTTTGACACGATTTCGTTCTACAGAGGATCCACGTGCCTTCAGCGTGATTCCAAGGCGGTAGTGACAGAATTCATTTGGAATCCTAAAGACGACACACTGAGGAAGTCTAAATACCTGGTTTTGGGCAAAAAAGCGCCTATACTCCCATGAGTAGTGGAGCCTTCGGTTGGTGCTGAAAACCTGAGAATGGGAAGAAGGCGTAATTTATTTTCCTGCAACCCGAACAGTTAACCGCTTACGGCCTTTTGCTCTCCGCCTCTTGAGGACTTTTTGTCCATTTGCTGTTTTCATTCGGGCACGAAAGCCATGTCTACGACGACGCTTAGTTCTACTGGGTTGATAAGTTCTCTTCATATAAAATGCGACTCCAAAAAAATTGAGATCAGTCCGAATTATCGAATGGAAGGCAAGTTGTCAAGAAGAAGCCCTCATGTTATTTGAAATAGCTCCTCTATGAAAAATTCAATCCATTTTGATAAGAGCCAATGGCCAGACCTTTGGCAGGCCACATGTCGACAACTTGAGCAAACGGTTGTTCCAACCCAGCTTCATGCTTGGATCCATCCCCTTGAGTTTCAGGAAATGGAACACCTCGAAAAGGGTTTAAAGGTGAAGATGGTTGCACCAAATGATTTTTCTGCACAATGGGTAAGAGACCATTACCAGAAGGCAATTGAGACAGCATTTACTCAGGTCTGTGGATGTTCCTGTGAGCTTTTATTGCAAGTAAAGGATTCTACTAAAGGATTTAAAATGAATTTTTTTGAGTCTCCGGAAAATTCTAATTTAGCTTCAGCAGAATTTACTCCCCCTTCTCGTCCTCCAAGTCTTCCTGGTTCAGGCACTGTGATTCAAAGGGGGCAGCGTGCTCCTCAGGACTACCCTGATATTCGTTATACTTTTGACAACTTTGTAGTAGGAGCAAGTAATCAGTTTGCGCATGCATCCGCGGTGGCTGTAGCAGAGCAACCTGCACGACAATATAATCCACTTTTTCTCTACAGTCCGCCTGGACTTGGAAAAACGCATTTACTGCATGGAATTGGGAATCGTCTCATCGCAAATAATCCTGACGCTCGGGTAGCCTACTTGTCAGCTGAAAAATTTGTAAACGAACTGATTGACTCCCTTCAGCATCGAAGAATGCCGCAATTTCGAGCTAAGTATCGAGATAGTTTTGACTTAATTTTGATTGACGATATTCAATTTATTGCAGGTAAAAATACAAGTGAAGAAGAATTTTTTCACACTTTTAATGCACTTCATAGTTCTAAACGGCAGATCGTTGTCACTAGTGATCGTCCGCCTAAAGAAATTGAGGGTTTAGAGGAGAGGGTTCGGACTCGATTTGAATGGGGTTTAGTTGCAGATATTAGTCCACCAGAGATTGAAACTAGAATTGCTATTCTAAAAACGAAGGCAGAACGAGATGATATTTATTTGCCTGATGATGTTGCAACATTTCTTGCCTCTTATATTAAGTCAAATGTTCGGGAGTTGGAGGGGGTTTTAATTCGTCTTCAAGCTCAAGCATCTTTGACGGGCGCAGAAATTTCTCTTGAAATGGCGAAACAAGAGTTGAAGACGGCAATTCCAGAAGAAGGTTCTACTTTCACTATTGAAAGCATTCAAAATGCTGTTGCAAAACATTATCATATGAGGACTCAGGACTTAAAATCTCCTACTCGCGTCCGATCAATCGCCTTGCCTCGGCAGATTGCGATGTATTTAATTCGTAAATACACTGGCCTTGGCTTTAAAGAGATTGGTCTTTATTTCGGTGGAAAAGATCATACGACGATTCTCCATGCCTGCTCTAAGATTGAAGCAAACATGGAGGGAGACTCTGCTATTCGTGAGGCTGTAGAGTCTATTCAGAATTTACTCTGATTCTTTTAAAGTCTTTTTTCTTCTTTGATGAATTTTATAAAATTCCATAAAAAATCAGGGATAGCGCGAATTTTATTGATCCAGTTTTCGCGATAAAATTCTAGAAATTGTCGAAAAGAGATGTATTGGAAGTGCGTATAGGGAAACCACCAGGGAGACTTAAATATAAAAATACGGGATCGAGGTTTATGTATATGTCTAATATTTACAAATTCATAAAGTCCTATTTCTGAATGGGTTTTTCCGAAACCGCTTTCTTTGACTCCTCCCCACGGAGTTTCTGCAAGACCAGCAGTGTAAACGACTTCATTAATAGTGACAGTTCCCACTTCGAGTTGCTTTGCAATTTTTTCTCCGAGTGAGATGTTGTTCGTAATGATACTTGCATTGAGTCCATATTTACTCTGATTCGTTTTTTCAATGGCTTCCGAGTAGGATTGATAAGAAGAGACTGTTACTACCGGGCCAAATGTCTCTTCATTATAGATTTCGAGTTCTTCCATTTGTTGGCAAGTGATGATTGTGGGCTTGAGGAATCTTTTATTAGACGAGAATTCACCGCCAGTAATAAACTCGGCTCCTTTCGCTTTTGCTTCGTTTATTTGCCTGCTGTATATTGTTTTTTGATTTTCAGAAGTGATCGATCCTAGATCATTTTCAGGTCTAGAGGAGGGGCCTTGGCGTAAAATTTCTATTTTCTCTTTCAGCTGAGTGAGAAAAGGTCCCATGATTCGCTCATGAACGAAAATTCTCTCCGTAGAGGCACAGACTTGACCTGAGTTACTGAAAGCTCCCCATAGGGCCGCGCTTGTAGCATAATCGAGGGACGCGTCGGGTAGTACGATCATCGCATCTTTTCCTCCTAATTCGAGATTCAGTGGAATCAGATGTTGCGCAGATGCAGCCATTATTTTTTTTCCTGTGCTCACGCTGCCCGTAAAAAATATCTTTCCAGGCTTTTGTTTAATGATGGCTGCGCCCACTGCTCCGTCACCTAGGAGAGTTTGTAAAACATTGGGCGGAAGGCCTGCTTCATTGCAGAGTTCTTGAATTTTTAGGCCGATACAAGGTGTTAGTTCGCTGGGTTTGAAGAGAATGGCATTTCCAGTAACAATCGCTGCAATAATTTGACTGAATGGAAAAAAGAAAGGGTAATTCCATGGAGAAATAATGGCAACGATCCCGATCGGCCAGTAATTCAGATAGCTTTTTCGGTGTTTCATTAGCGTCAGAGGAATCGGGCGATCTCGGAGGAGCTTAGGACTTCTTTTTGAGTAATAAGTGAGTAAATCTAGGGTAGGAATCATTTCATTTGCAATTGCCTCATACCGAGGCTTTCCATTTTCTTGGGCGATTAAATAAATAATTTCATCCGCATGATTGAGAATAGTTTCTCGAAGTTGGATCAAATATTCTGCTCTTACTTGAGTTGTTTGAGCTCTCCAAGTCATTTGAGCCGTACGTGCCCGATCAAAAATTTTCGGGAGATCTTCTAAGGGAGTGGTTTCGAATTCTCGAATAATTTCAGCATTTGCAGGATTGCGAGAGATGAGTTTAGGCATTAGGTGGATAGTCCCATAAATTAGCTATGGGCTCAAAGGTTTTTAGCTGGATAGCTTTTTCTAAGAGTACTTCTCCTTGCGACTCAAGAGATATTGCAGTAGGGTAGGCGGACATCCAGGATGCGGGCGTAGCTCAGTTGGCTAGAGTGCGAGCTTCCCAAGCTTGAGGTCGAGGGTTCGAGCCCCTTCGCCCGCTCCAATGCAGTATTTCTATCACTTTCTCTTTGAGTTTCCACTCCAATTGATGTTTTTTAAAGCGCGCAAGTTCTTCTGACGTTCCAATTTTGGCAGATTCGAAAAATGAGTCTAAAATCTCTCTTTTACAACCTAAATCAGTACAACGAGAGACTCCAGTGACACCTCGGCTTGATTCTAATTGCGTCTTTGCGCAATCTTTACAGTAAGCATAACAAGAGCGAGAGCATGGTCCCAGTGTTATTACAATTTCATCAGGAACCTACTTTTCTTGAGCAATCCTGTATCTCATTTGTAATTGCTGCACTTTGCTCCGGACGATTTCTAGAGTGAGTTTGTTTAAATATTTCTTTGATCTGTTTAAGATTATCTCTGTAGGCTGCAGATTTTATATTTTCTAGATAAATTTGGTGAGCGACCTGGTATTTGTCAGGTAGTATGAAGGTGCAAGCCTTCGGTGGTAATCTTCTATAGTTTAAATAGAATTTATTACAAAAGAATCAAATCCTTCACTAGCGCAAGCGAGATGGGCATTCTTTTGAATTATTTCATCAATGGTTGTAGGCGCCAGGGTTCCTGTGTAAGCTCTTCTGGCTGCTGTGACGGCTATCCGATGGGGATTTTTTGTTGCAATGTCAATTCCATCATCAGCGCGAGCGAGGCTAATAGTTAAAATTGAACTCATTAAGCTTATTAATTAAAATATTATTATATAAAAAT
>CAIYTD010000321.1 GCA_903928955.1 Oligoflexia bacterium
AATCCAGATAAGTCAGATGAGACAAATGTTGAGCAATAGCTTGAGCTCCTTCATCTCCAATTTCATTGTAAGACATATTTAGAGAAGTTAATCCAGGTAGATTTTGAACGATAGCTCGAGCTCCACCGACTCCAATTCCATTGCTAGACATATCCAAAGTAACTAAAAGAGGCAGATTTTGAGCGATAGCTTGAGCTCCTATATCTCCGATTTGATTTATAGCTAGAACAAGAGAACTAAGATTTTTAAGATGAGTGAGTCTCTGCACATCTTTCCTATTTAGATTACAGAAATCTAGATCTAAATAAACTAGAGAAATAGGAAGCTGAAGTAAAAGATCATGATTAAATTCCGCTCTCAAAAGTTTCAGCTTGGTAATTTTGCTAAATAATCGTTCCTCAATAAAAAGAGTTTTAAATTGTTTATTAGTAAACGTTTTTCCACTTAAATCAAATGTAGCTCCATCTAAAATAGCCTGTCGTATCGCGTCTTTTACGGCAGCTTGAGAAGCTTGATTAATAAGACTGAACTTTACCAATTCGGCTGGATTTTCTTTAGCTAGTTTAAAGAAAGTCCCTCGTATCCCATCTAACATGTCGTTAAATGAGGTAGGGGCACCATAGCTAGAGATACAAACCAATTGAGAAACCAAAGCAACACTGCAAATCAAATGGGATAGATTTTTCATACATTAGGACTCCGACGATTGAAAAGCGCTTATTCGAATAATGGCGGCTGCGAAATAGGAGCCGAGTGAGCTCTAAATTCCTTAGTTTCCCGTTCCAGTAACCTGAGCAGTTTCACAAACACTTGCATGCAATCCAATATCAACTGACCCAACAATTGCAGTGTCAGCAACAAACCCCCCTAAACTACCATCTGAATGAATCGTGCATCTTCCAGGAGCCCCATTGCAGGGAGGATTTACAGGATCTTGAATGCACCAATCTCCAACTTCCTGAACACCCGCAGTAGTAACCCTTAGCATAGCAGCAGTATTAGTAGCTCCAATATCTCCAATTTGATTCTCATCTAGGACCTGCTTATCTTCCACAACTGCATAAGTAGGATTGATGAATAAAAACGAAAATAGAAAAATAAATAAACGCAAAATCATTGAAATAACTCCTTAAATTTTAAACAAATTTTTTACCATAAGTGTTTTAATAATGCTAGTAGAATTTTTTATTTTTGTTTGTTTTTTAAAGAGAACTTAATATCACATTTGGATACTTCAGTATAACTGCTCAAGTCAAATCCCTTCATCAACCGATGTATAATTTTTAACTGCCTCTTCCGCACCCCACAAAAACAAATCCCGCTCAGCCTCACGTCTCTTGACTAACCCAGGCAAGCGCTTCTTATCGACATACACCCAGCGAGTGAACTCAGCCACGGCTCCTTTTCGATCCTTGCCGTTCAATTTTTTCAGCATGGTGGAGTATCGGAAGCGGGTGATTCCGATACTGTAAGCAAAGCTGATCAACGCTGCCCATTGATTTTCCTTAAGTGACAGCTTTACGCAAGCTCGCAAATCAACTTCCACATCCTGGGCTTCGGCTTCGAGCATCGCTTGGGCTTCTTCATTGGTGATCAGGGTACCTGGAATGACATTTCGAGTGCTGCCCCAGCCAATCTTGAGTATGCCTCCTGGACAGAGATAAGGCCTATGCCTAATGCCTTCAAATTTCTTAATGACTTCGATAGCTTGATTAAGTGCTCGTTTCATTTAACTGTCCCCCTGAGTCGGTCCATCTCGATCCATTTCGTATTGGAGATTTTCTATTTTTCGTTTGAATTTCTTCGAAAACGCCATTCTCTCTGCTAGCAGAAGCTCGGAAGCATCAACTACGACGTACTGTTTTTTCACTGCTTCCGCTAGAGCTTCTTTCCGGATTTCGGAGACCCAAAGAGATATTCTCCTCACAGCGATTGCTTTTGACCTCTTTCATTCCCTCTTTTCATTTCCCAGTAAAGTCTTTACCACCAGAACATCAATATACTCAACTCGCTTCAGATGAGATAACATACGATAAACTGCCGGCAATACTGCAGCCCCAGCGGATTCATCGAACATCTCTTTAGAACGATCTCATCAGGGTTAAAAAGCTTTAGTATAAGCTACTGTTACGTAAGGGGTTTAAACGCAAAAAAGTGCAGTTTCTTCTCATCACTCTCCATTCAACCCAAAAGATGCTATGATCCCGACTCTCATGCAAACTCTGAAAACTCTTATCATTGCTGAAAAGCCATCTGTAGCACGAGATATTGCTCGCGCCGTAGGTGCTCATCGACTTGCGCCTGGCTGTTTAGAAGGAAGCACGTACCGAGTCACCTGGGCCATTGGACACTTAGTCACGCTCCCGCAGCCTTCAGACATTAATATGGAATGGAAAAATTGGAAAAAAGAAACTTTGCCCATGCTTCCAAAAAGCTGGCCACTTCAAGTAATCCTTCAAACTAAAGACCAATTTAACCTCATCCAACAATTTATGAATTATTGTAATAACATCATCTGCGCAACAGATGCTGGACGCGAAGGAGAGCTCATCTTTCGCTATATCTATGAAGCAGCACAATGTAACAAACCTTTCAAACGACTTTGGATTTCCTCCCTAACCCCGGATGCTATTCAAGAAGGACTCAAAAATCTCCACGAAGGATCACATTACAACGGCTTAGCTGATGCAGCTCGAGCTCGAAGCTGTGCAGATTGGCTCATTGGAATGAACCTCTCTCGAACCTATTCCCTCACCTATGGGGAAAAATTCTTTGTCGGACGGGTTCAAACTCCTACTCTTGCACTTGTGGTCAAGCGAGATCTTGAAATTCGAAACTTTCAATCCGAAAACTATTACGAGATTTTAGGAAAATTCTCCGCAAATCCAAAAGGAAACAGCTACGAAGGCTATTATCTAGGGGCCGAAGACGAGCTCAAAAAAGAAAACTCGACTCAAGCCAAAAGGCTTCCAGACGACCTCATTTCAGTCCAAAAAAGAGCAGAACGGATGCGAGCAGGAGAAGCGCAAATTCAATCCATTGAACCCAAAACGCTTAGACAAGCCCCTCCTCAACTTTATGATTTAACTGAGCTACAGAGACACGCAAACCGTCTTTATGACTTTTCTGCCTCTAAGACTTTAGAAATTGCTCAAAAATTATATTCCATAAAGAAAACTATTGCTGCACTTAAAGAATCCAAGGTTGAAGATAAAGACAGAATTATTAAAGGGCTGGAGGAAACGTATGCTGAATTTGAATTGTCGTTTGACG
>CAIYTD010000322.1 GCA_903928955.1 Oligoflexia bacterium
AAAACGACCTGTAATCGAGTAGTTAATTTTGTATCGGACTCTCCTAGAAGTTTGGTTGGAAAGTGGTTGAGTGTGCGGATTGTAGGAGCCACAGGCCTTGCTTTACACGGAGAGCTTATTCATGGAGTCCTTCAATGATTCTTCCTTTTCGTGGTATTTGGCCAAAAATTCATGAGACCGCTTTTGTTGCACCTTCTGCAGACATTATTGGAGACGTAGAGATTGGGGATCATTCGAGTATTTGGTTTCAAACCGTGATTCGAGGCGATGTTCATCGGATTCGGATTGGAAATAATACCAATATTCAAGATCATTCGATGCTTCATGTGACACGCAAGAAGAGCTCTCTTCAAATTGGCAATGATGTGACTATAGGACATCGAGTGATGCTGCATGGTTGCACCTTAGGCAATCGCATTTTAGTAGGGATGGGAGTCATCATATTAGATGATGCTGAAATTGGAGATGACTGTTTGATAGGAGCAGGTACTCTGATCACTCAGAAAGTAAAAATTCCTCCAAAAAGTTTAGTTCTGGGAGCTCCTGGAAAGGTCGTGCGCTCTTTGAATGAAAAAGAAATTGCATCTCTTGCACAAAGCGCAGCTAACTATGTTGCGGATGGGATTGAGTACCATGGCTATGTCCAAGGCCCGAGTCGAATGGGATTTAATAATTCTGATTTAGAAACTTTTACAGATGATTTTGGCGGAAGCTTCGAAGGAGAAAGTCGATGAAGATTGTACAAGAGGCACTTACTTTTGATGATGTGCTTCTATTGCCTGGATATTCTGATGTCTTGCCCTCTCAGGTGAATCTAGGGACCCAGTTGACTCGAAAAATCCGTCTCCACATGCCGCTGCTTTCTGCTGCAATGGATACCGTTACTGAAAGCAAAACTGCGATTACAATGGCTCAAGAGGGCGGCTTAGGGGTGATTCATAAAAATTTTCCATCCAAAACCCAAGCATTTGAAGTCGAAAAAGTAAAAAAAAGTGAATGGGGAATGATTATTGATCCCATCACCATTGAGCCCACTGCAAAAATTTCTGAAGCACTCGCGCTGATGAGAAATTTTAAAATTTCGGGTGTTCCTGTCACCTTACCGGATTCCAGGGGGCATCAGCTGGTAGGGATTTTGACCAATCGAGATCTTCGTTTTGAAGAAGATCTCGAGCAGAGTGTTCAAGTCCGAATGACGCGGCTTCCTTTGATTACTGTTCCTGAGGGGACGACACTGGAACAGGCGAAGAGGATTTTGAAAGAAAATCGAGTCGAAAAGCTGCCTGTTGTGAATGCACAAGGATATCTCAAGGGTTTGATCACCATCAAAGATATTCAAAAGCAGCAAGCTTTTCCGAACGCAAATAAAGACCAATACGGAAGACTTCTCGTAGGTGCTGCAGTAGGAGTGGGAATAGATACTCTCGAGCGCGCCTCTGCCTTGGTGGAAGCCGGAGTCGATGTTTTGTTTGTCGATAGTGCTCATGGGCATTCGCGAGGAGTATTAGATACAGTTGCATTATTGAAAAAGAAATTGGGACATCGAGTCGAAATTATAGGTGGAAACGTAGCTACGGGTGAGGGTGCAAAAGCTCTCATTGAGGCAGGCGCAGATGCAGTCAAAGTAGGAATTGGTCCAGGTTCCATTTGCACAACTCGAGTGGTAGCGGGTATTGGAGTCCCTCAGCTTTTTGCTATCTCTCATGCGGCTGAAGTAGCAAAGTCCTTGGGAGTGCCTATCATTGCGGATGGCGGCATCAAATACAGTGGTGATTTGACAAAAGCGCTCGCTGCCGGAGCTCAAGTGGCGATGATTGGTTCGCTGTTTGCTGGAACGGATGAAACTCCCGGTGAGATGATTCTTTATCAAGGTCGCTCTTATAAAATTTATCGAGGAATGGGGAGCTTGGGTGCAATGTCCCAAGCGCAAGGATCTAAAGATCGCTATTTTCAGAGTGAAGTCGAAGAGGTCGGTAAATTAGTCCCCGAAGGGATTGAGGGGCGAGTCCCTTATCGGGGAAGTCTTTCCTTTAATATCCATCAGCTTTTAGGTGGACTGCGTGCAGGGATGGGATATTGCGGAGCTTCCACTATTGAAAATCTTCAAGATCGAGCTCAATTTATTCGAATATCCAATAGTGGTTTAGTAGAAAGTCATCCGCATGATGTTGCCATCAGCAAGGAAGCTCCCAACTACAGATTAGGAATGCACACATGACTTTTCATTCCTCTGTAGTGATTTTAGATTATGGCTCTCAGTACACTCAGCTGATTACGCGGCGTGTGCGCGAGTTAGGGATTTACGCTCGTATCCTTCCGGGAGATGCGAGTTTAATTCGGATTCAAGAAAGCTTGCCTAGCGCGATCCTTCTTTCGGGAGGTCCTTCCTCTGTTTATGATCGGGACGCACCTCAGCTTCCTGAGGGTTTTTTGGCCTACCAAGCTGCGAATCATATCCCTGTTTTAGGAATTTGCTATGGAATGCAGCTTCTGGTCAATACTTTTCATGGAAAGGTAAAGAAAGCGGGGTCCCGTGAGTATGGGCGAATGCAAGTTCAGCCTTTCAAGAGCTCTTTGCTATTTCCAGAAAATCAGCCTTTTCAGGCTTGGATGAGTCATGGAGATGAGGCGGCTGAACTTCCTGCTGGATTTCAAAGTACTGCTCGAAGTGCTGCGGGATCGATTGCAGCAATCGAAAACGGTGCTGCTCGGCTTTATGGATTACAGTTTCATCCTGAGGTGACTCACACTGAGACAGGAACAGATATTCTAAAAAGATTTTTATTCGATATTGCTGATTTGAAGCCTGATTGGAATATGGAATCAGTCTTAGAAGAACAAGTTCAATTAATTCGAGATCAAGTAGGTCCAAGCGATCATGTGATTTGTGCTCTTTCAGGTGGTGTGGATTCAGCGGTTGCAGCTGCATTAGTGCATCGGGCGGTAGGAGATCGACTGCATTGCTTTTTTGTGGACCACGGGCTTTTAAGATTGCAAGAAGGAGATCGAGTCATGGAGCTTTTTAAGAATAAGCTTCACTTACCTGTGACTCGATTAGATCACTCGGTGCGTTATCTTAAAAAACTAGAGGGTGTCTCTGACCCAGAACAAAAAAGAAAAATTATTGGCCTGAATTTATTCAAAGCTTTGAAGAAGCTGCTCAGCTGATTTTTAGTCAAGTCGGACATCTCGCGCGCTTCCTCGTTCAAGGAACTCTTTATCCCGATGTGATTGAATCCAGTCCGGGGCATAAACATTCAGTAATGATTAAATCCCATCACAATGTAGGTGGGCTTCCAGAGAATATGAGATTTCGTTTGGTGGAGCCTCTTCGCGAATTGTTTAAAGATGAAGTGAGATTATTGGGGCGCCGATTGGGTGTGCCTCCTGAGTTCTTGGAGCGTCATCCCTTTCCAGGGCCTGGCTTGGCAGTGCGTGTGATCGGCGAAGTCACCCGAGAGCGTTTGGATATTTTGAGGAAAGTAGATGAAATTTTTATTCAGTCGATTCGGAATGCAGGATTGTATGATCAGATTTGGCAAGCATTTGCAGTATTTTTACCTATTAAAAGTGTAGGAGTTCAGGGAGATGGGCGTACCCATGATTATGTAGTTGCCTTGCGGGCAGTGACTTCGGCTGATGGAATGACTGCAGATTGGTATCCTTTTGAATCTCCTTTTTTAGCAAAAGTTTCTTCGCGCATTTGTAATGAAGTACAAGGGGTGAGTCGGGTAGTATATGATATCTCATCCAAGCCTCCAGCAACGATTGAGTGGGAGTAGTAGAATTTCAAGTTTAGATTTCCTGAGCCGATCAGTGAGACGTGGCATCGACACCTTTTGATCGGATTCCAAAAACAAGAGTATTGATCCAAATCGCAGCTCCTGCGTTCGGGCTACTCTGCTTTTTTTTTATGTGTGCAGGAGTTGTCGCTAATTCTGTCAGCTTTCAACAGCCGACGGGTCCGGTAGCAGCGATCCCTTTTTGGGAAGCATTTTATCGGAAAACAGGTGAGTTTTTCTTTCATCTCGTCCATATCCCTGATGGTTGCATGGGTAGAATTCTCAATGAGTTTCAAGCTCAGCAGTGTGAGCTTTTTTGGTGGGAGCTGTTTCGAGAGAGTTTATTGTTGATTGTTCCTATTATTTTAGTAGTCGGGATGATCGGAATGAGTTTGAATGAAGTGACTCGGCTTTACAAGCAAGTTCAACGAAGAATTCAAAAGAAAAAATCCGCTTTTGTTGGAGTCGTAACGGATCCTTCGGGTGCTCCAGGAGATCTCTTGAGTTGGTTCTATTGCTTGAGACCTACTATTCTTCAATTAGAAAATCTTCAACAAGTTCGAGTCTATATCCCTTTGGAGGCGCCTCCGCCTATTCCCGGAGAAAAATTTGTTGCATTTGAAATAGCGACACAGGGTCCAAAAAAGCAGTATGCTGCAATGCTTTACACTCCTCATGTTGCTATTGTTCGGGGAGAATAGCTCTGGTGTTTCTAAACCGGGTTCGATATTCAATGAGATATGTCCTTCGTTCATCTGCATGTCCATACTCAGTATAGTTTATTACAGGGTGCAATCCACATGGATTCTCTCTTTGAACGAGTGGTGAAATGGGGGATGTCTGCTGTAGCCATTACGGACACTCATAATTTATTTGGTGCTATTGATTTTTATTTATCAGCAAAAAAAGCGGGAGTAAAACCCATTGTGGGTTGTGAGATTTTTTATGCTCCTCAGGGGCGTATGCTGATGAAATCGGCTAGCGCAACACCTCGATTTCATCATTTAGTTTTACTTTGTAAAAATTTAGAAGGTTATCAAAATCTTTGTAAAATGGTGACTCGTTCCTATGCTGAAGCTCCTCC
>CAIYTD010000323.1 GCA_903928955.1 Oligoflexia bacterium
GAATCCACATAAGGATTATCAATCTGATAGCTATCTCCTGTGAGAACAATTTTAGTATCATCTCCTGCTCGAGTAACAATTGTTTTAATTTCGTGAGGAGTGAGATTTTGAGCTTCATCTACAATCAAGTATTGCTGAGGAATAGAGCGTCCACGAATATAAGTGAGTGGTTCAATTTGAAGCAATCCTTGATTCATCAGCTCTTGACATCCTTTGCCAGCGCCTCTCCTCCCCTTAGCTCCTGTAGCTCCAAAGAGGAAATCGATATTATCATAGATCGGCTGCATCCATGGATTGAGCTTTTCCTCAATATCTCCCGGAAGAAACCCAATGTCCTTGCCCAAAGGAAAAACTGGCCTAGAAACGAGAAGACGGTGGTAAACACCTTCATCAACCGTTTTAGATAAACCTGCAGCAATGGCCAAAAGGGTTTTTCCCGTACCTGCTTTACCTACTAAACTGACTAATTTAATATCGTCATTCAAAAGAGAATCAATCGCAAAAGCTTGCTCTGCGTTTTTTGGAAAAATTCCCCAAAGTCCCTCTACAGGTTTAAAAATGGGAACAATACAATCCAATTCTTTTGAATAACGCCCCATAGCGGTGTGGTTAGGGTTAGCTGAGTCCTTTAAAATAATATATTGATTCGGCTTAAAAGTTGGCACATTTTCTTTTAAAACAAGCCGCTTTTGTTGATAAAATTCATCCACTAAATGAGCATCTACAGAAATATTTAAAGTTCCAGAATACAACTGATCAGGCTCTACACTGGACGGTTCATAATCTTCTGCAGTGATCCCCAGAGCATCTGCTTTAATTCGAAGATTAACATCCTTCGTCACAAAAACAACCGGGCGCTTCGGATGTTCTTTCTTCAAGGAGATTGCAACAGCAAGAATACGATTGTCGGCCTTATCCATTTGTAATTCTACAGGTAATGGCTGATAACCGCCTAGCTCAATGGTTAAAATTCCGCTATTCGGTAATTTTACCCCTTTTGAAAGCTCACCTCCTTTTCGCATTTCATCGATCAACCTAGAAAATAATCGAGCGTGTCGCCCATTCTCACTCATTTCACGCTTAAAACGATCGATCTCTTCAACAACTACAATTGGAATGACAATATCATTATTTCCAAATTTATAAAGAGCCTGAGGATCAAAAAGTAGAACGTTAGTATCGAGAATAAATGCTTTACGCAAATCGACCTCCCCTTGCAATCACAGAGAGAATTTCCCCTCTGTGTTCAGACTCTAGTTCAGAACCTCGTATGTTCGCAAGGACTTTCAAAGATTCAAATGCATCGAAAAATGAACCATATTACGCCTTTCTCCATCCATACCAGGAAGAGTTGCCAACTCCTCAGTATACGATACATACATCAATCTAAAGACGCCTAAATTAATTCCAGCTCCATAACAGAGATAAATTTGATTCATTCCTCCATACAAACTGAGTAAAGGAAATTTTAACTCTAATCCTAAATGATTTTTATTTCTAAAATCTGCATAGTCGAAAATATGAGCATAATCATAGGATAAAGTTGCATTCATATCTCCTGTGGTATATTTTCCAGCAATTCCGACTGTTGAATTAGATTTAACGGGTTCAGAAGCTATCGAGAAGGCAGTATTGCCCATGTCAGTTGAGGCGAAGCCTCCCATTAAACTGAATTTTTTAGTGAAGTGATAAATCACCTGAGTACCGATATCTGCTCCATAACCCACTCCAACTGTAGTCATTGTTCCGGTAATTGCACTCAGATTAGCAGTCATCAATTGACTAAAAGAAGGATATTGATACCCTCCACCTCTCCAAAGCATTTTACCTGCCATTCCGAATCTCAATTCTCCCTTTTTCTTCCTAAATGTGACAATAGGAACTCCAAATCCAAATTGAACTCCATAGGTCGTTTGAGCAGCGAACGTCATCTGAGGCAATGCTTTGTTCGTCATCCGAAC
>CAIYTD010000324.1 GCA_903928955.1 Oligoflexia bacterium
AATAGCTCTTCTATTTCATTCGCTCGCTTTAATGCGTCAAACCACGGCACCGGTTTTCTTAAGTGTGCAAATTTAATCCATTGTTTAATGCGACGGACAGTATATTGCGGCCCCTTAGATACTGGAGCTGCAATTTCTGCAAATCGAGTCAAAATAGGCCCCCACTGTTCGAGATGATTTTGAAAAGGATAGGCATCTCTCTTTTCAGTTACTGCAAATCCGAGTTGCCGACGTACTTCGTGAACTAAAGATGGATCTGCAAGCGCCCCTCGTCCCAGCATAAAATGCTCACATCCCGTTTCCTCTTCACATTTTAAAAAATCTTCTACCGTCCAAATCTCGCCATTAGCGACGATGGGAATCTCCAATCGCCGCCTCACTTCACCAATATATTTCCAATAAGCAGGAGGAGAATATCCTTGCGATTTTGTGCGCGCATGAATGGTTAGCCAGGATGCCCCTCCTAAGACAGCTTGTTCCGCATTCACAAAAATATCATCCATAGACTCCCACCCGAGTCGTAATTTTGCTGAGACAGGAATATGAGATGGTACTGATTTTCTTACTGCTGACACAATTCTACGCAGGCGATCGGGATATCTCAATAAAGATGCACCTCCATCATTCCGATTTACTAAACGAGCAGGACATCCAAAATTCAAATCAATTGCAAGTGCCCCTAACTCATAAGCCCGAAACGCACTTAAGGCCATTTTCTCTTCGTCTCCGCCCAGAAGTTGAATTTGAATAGGAGTACCAGCAGGAGTTTTACTTCCATGATGAAGCTCTGGAACATGCTCGTAATAAACCTGTGGAGGAAGCAGCCCATGACTGATTCGCAAGAATTCAGAAACACAAAAATGAAACCCCCCTCTTTCTGTAAGAAGAGAGCGCATACTCACATCCGTGACTCCTTCCATCGGGGCAAGCACCAATGCAGGCTGTCCTGGCAGGATCCAAGAAAATTCCATAAGGCGAGAGCCTATCATAAATTCCAACAAAATACTCCGTTTAGGTCGAGTTCACCTTAATAGGAGGGGCTTAGAGGTGGAATTGAGTATAACAGGAGATAGATCTTCCATCTGTATCTAGAAATTTCTCGCTTAAAAACCCAAGCTAATTTTAAACTGTTTTAATATGCGAATGAGCGCCTGAAATTCGGCATCATCTACTGAAATCAAAAAGCGATAATACTTCTCAAGTCCCGCCCATTTCGGAGGATGAGCCAATTCCTTCATTTCATTTTTTATAAAGGACTCAATATCCCTATCTTTTATTAAATCTCCTGGAGTAGCACACAAAAATAGTCCTCCCGAGGAAGGAAGTGGATCCCAGTAAGCGTCTAAAAGTACAGCAGAAAGAAGCTGAACGCGAGCCTTAAGCTCCAGCCGTTGCTGCTCCAATTCAAATAGCAAATCATTATCCCTACGGATTAGCTCCTGATAAATCCTCTTTAATGTATACTTAAGCGTCCGATGAGGGATCGCAATTGATTGTCCATGATTCAAGTCAGCATAAATTTTTTCATTTTCCAAAACAGCGTATCCCACCCTCAATCCTCCAGCAGCAAACTCTTTTGAGATTCCGCCTAATATCATCCATTTTAATTTTTTAAATTTACTTAAATTAATTAATTCAAATTGTTTTAAGCTGTCAAATTCTAAGTCAGACAAACTTGTATCTAAAACTAAGGTAGACTGGTGATTTTGAATAACAGAAAAAATATCATGCAATTCTTTAGCAGTATAAAAAGCCCCAGTTGAATCGGCTAAAGGACCACTCATAAAAACACAAGCTTGCCCTATAGGAATAGATCGAATCAAATCCTCAAGCTCATCTGCAGAAATTTTAAAATAATTTAGCCTTTGAGAATGAACGATTCTAACTTGGACTCCTAAAAATTGTGCTGAAGAAATAAAATGACTATAACCCAAAGCCGGGAAAATCATAGAAGTACCCGATTTAGAGCAATTCTCAGCTATTTTAAAAAAAATAGGCAAAACTCCACATCCAAAAATAACCTTTAGCTGAATACTATTATCTAAAATAATTCTACTTTTTAAAACCTCTATCACTTCCTGATAGCAGTCGCTCTCCTCTGTAGAGATTTGCATTTTTGCAAAAGATTCAAAAATAATTTTACTCAAGCATTTGGGAGAATTGAGATTGTTTTCTCCGAAGTCAAATTTTGTAAAACTGTCATTATCAGAATAATGACTAGAATTTAATTGATTTGGCTGTAAATATTTACGATCTAAAAGTGAGGGAGCAATAACTGGAATTTTAATTTTATTTATTTTTTCTATTTGAACACCCATAATTTGGAAGTTAATTAATTCTTGAAAAATTCGATCATAATAAAGTTGAGTTAATACTGACGTGCTACCGTAGACAAATTCTGCTGAACTTTTCAACCACTGAATAAGAGACTTATTTTCAGATATTAAAAAACAAACCTCTAAATCGTTATAAAGTTTATTTTTAACAAGGCCACAAATAAGACTAACATGCGACTGTAAAGAATTTTCAACAAGATATCTAAAAATAGCATTATTCTTTGGTGAACTCGAAAGTTCAATAAGCTCAGAAATATCAATAAATATTCGTGTTGCACATTTTTCTGCAGTTTCGCAAATTCTCAAAAATGAATCTTTACTAATAGCTTCGCTTGCCGGCATCGAATAAATAACAATTTTTGGATTTAATTTTTCCATCAAATCACAAAGCAGATCCGAGCTTCGAGGAAGCTCTAAAACTTCAAATTGGGTGTTTAGAGATTTCGATAATTGTGCGTCTACTAATATTTTAATTCGTTGACCCGAATCTTGATGAAAAACATTTAAAATAGTTCGACAAAGAGCGACTACAGATGGAAAAATAAAGATACTCGATGATTCGAGTTGAATTTTGTAGTATTTTTTAAAAAATAATCCGATTCTTTCTCTAAATTTTTGAACACCGATTGTCTCGCCATATCTAAAGTTCCCCACTTCCTGGAAATATTCAATGAGTGCATTTAAATAAGACACTTTTTCAGCTACGAGAGCATCCTCGCTATAACCTAAATCAATTGAATTCCTTACTTCCTGAAAGTTCGTTTGCCGAATAAATTGAAGTACTTTAGGGAGTTGTGAATCCCGCAATTTTATTTCATAAACTCCAAGCTCATGATAAATTTCTCCACCGCATTCAGCATAAGCTAAAGCAGTTTTAGCTGAGACAGGGGTATCGCTTCCTTGTCCCATAAAAAATTCAAATCTATGATTTGTATCCATTTCAATGGATACGAGACTACGAATATCGGTATCTTTTGCTTGTTTAACTCGAGTTCTCCAACGAACGGTCATAGTAAATCCACGACGCAAGAATAAACGCTGTAGAACTCTACTACCAGGCCGTCCACCCAAATTTAAAATAATCTTTCCAGCAACTCTCAAGACATCTACTGATTCTTCCACCGCGCGAGCAATTAAACCCAGGCCAAATTGGTCCTCTATATAACCTTGGTCACTTGTATAATTACTGAGAGAAAAAAGAAATTCATCATTTGCCTGCTCAAAATCATTTTGAAATATTTTATTTAAACCTAGATGAGCCTGGACTCGAACTGAAAATTCAGGATCAGGGCTTAAAACTTGTGGAATACATCCAATTACCCGATCTAGAAAAATTCTTCTTGTTCGACAATAATCTAAAAGATTGGAGTCATGAAATTCTACCCTGTCTAATAATGTTCGCCCCTCATCTTGAACAAGAATATCTCCTTTTTCATCAAATGCATTTAAAAAAAGATTGATTCGAGAACATAGAATCGCTTTAGGATTGATATCTAGGCCGTATATTTTTGCAACCCGAGCTTGCTTACCCAACGCTAAAGAAATCCAGCCAATTCCACAACCCAGCTCAGCGATCACTTTATCCTGAAACTCAAGTATTGGATAGCGGGCAAGACCTTCAAAAAAAGTAAAGGACCATGCTTCAGGTGCAAACGTACTCGGCAACTGAAGCAAATCCAATTTTATTAGATCGTGACCCTCCAGACTAAAATTCAAATTTAAAAGAGAAAAATGGTATCTACTCATCATATCGGTAGAAGAGAAATGAGTTTTTAAATCCTTTGTGAGTGTATTCCAAAAAAGAATGGTCTCTTTTCTGGTCAGCGGATCTTCAAACTGTGAAAGCAACCATTTAAAAGCCTCATATGCGCTTTGAGTTGATATTTGGCAATGATGTAAAAATGAATTTCTATTCATAGCTCTAGCTCCCATGTATACTATAAAAAAAACTTAAAATTGCACCCTTGACAAGCTAAGTTAAATAAAGAGAATCTGAATCAAATGGATGAAAAACAATCTGAAAAAGTAGCACGAGCGGAAATTTTATTTCGCCCATTAACTGAAGGACTTGGTTTTCATCCCTTTTCAGATGGTTTACCATATGCTCCCATTGCAAAAAATCTCCGATCTCCTTCACAGAATCAGGAATTAGAGAGTATTCAAACAAGGGTTCCCACCAAAGGAGTCATTCTAAAAAAATCAACCCCTCCCCCCCGAGAACTGCCTCAAATTTCAGTTCCAGTAGCCCAACGCCCTCTAGAGCCAAAAAAAAGTCGAACAACCCAAACTTTTCGAGTTACCCTTGATTATAAATACCTACTGAGGCGATCCATAGCTTATTTAGCAGACACTATAATAGCTCTGTTGCTATTTTCTGCAACAATCTGGGCTCTTCTTTTGCAGTCAGACTCAAATAAAGACTTATTTCAAAATTCTAGTGTCATTTTTGTTCTATTTTTATTTTGGTGTTTTTTTCATTGGATTCTAGTTTTAACACAAGAACTGATCTGGAAAACAAGCTTAGGCAAAAAACTCATGAAACTCTATCTGCCTGCAAATAGTAGTATGATTTTTATTCGATCTCTCTTTTTTATACCTTCAATGAGTTTTTTTGGTTTAGGCATCGCTTGGAGCATCGTAGACAGAAAAAAGCGTTGCTGGCAC
>CAIYTD010000325.1 GCA_903928955.1 Oligoflexia bacterium
GAGGCCGTTGCCAGGGTTTTCGGGGGCCAGCTCTTTTAAGGTGAGCCACTCATAGAAGTTTCTTAAGGCTGAGAACTGTTGGTTCTTTTTCGATAGTGTAGGAAGTTTGCGATCCAGGTGTTCAAAATGGCTGCGCACATGCTTAGGGTTGATGGGTAGGATCCCATAACTTTGGTGATACACGAGCAGGATTCGAAATTGTTTCATCTTTGTGCTGATGGCGAGGTGGTTAAGGGAGTAAAAGTATTCTTGGAGCAAGGATTTCCACTCCCCAAATTCCTTAAGATTTGAATGAAGTTCCACGTACCCTTTGATTGAGGGGAGTCTTTTTTGGTGCGAAAGATAGCGCGCAGCCCTTATAATAGGGCAAAATTGGCCCGTTTCGGCGTACCGAATGTTGACTTGTTCGGAGAGTTCAATGATTTGGAGCCATTCAACAAGCTCAGGCAAGGGGTACTTTTCGAGATAGACTTTGAATCGCTCCGCCACTTGAATGAGCCTTCCAAGGCAAACCACCTCTTTAAGTGAGGCAAGGTAGAGATCGAAAACAACTCGATTATACTCCGAGACCGGAGAAAAGCCTGCCGTAAGATCCGATAGCAGCCTTGAATTTATGTAATCGTCATAGCATTTAAGGCATAGGCGACAGTGTTTGATGCCCGTATTTGCCCCGCAACGAAGGCAGCTCATTCGTAATCCAGGGGGTCCGGAAATGTCTTGGTGGCCCGTTTAGTGAGTGGGGTGTTTTTGAAGGACAGCTTTCTTTTGTTTTTGGGGTTAAGTTTTTTGGGTCGAACGGCCAGAAACGCATGGCTTTCACACTCAAGGGCAGAGCAGATGATTTCCAGGGTTTCGAGGCGAATCATTATTGGTTTACGGTTTACGAGCTTCCCGAGGTTCATTTTGGAAATGGTAACACCGGTGTTCTTTTCGATGACTTTCTGGAAGTGGGTGATCGAGTAGAGGTTGTGGTGTTCCGCTAAATAGGACTTGAGCTTCCATTCAATGCTCATCGCATTCCACCTTTTCCAAAACGGATTGGATTCTGCTGTTCATCCACGCTTTAGAGTGATGGATGTAGCAATGAACCGTGTTGGGACTCGTGTGCCCGAGTAGACTGATGAGAACCGGGAGTTGATCGGGGAACGTTTCGATAAACCTTGTGGCGAAAATTCTTCTAAACCAATGCCAGCTCATGTGGGAGAGCACTGAGAAGCCATGGCGATTTGCGATGGCGACCATTTCCTTTAGAAATGACTGCATTGACGAATAGGCAATTCTTATGCCTTGTTTTGAGGGAAAAACGAGGTCTGTTTTGTCGGCGCCTTGAATATGGATGCGATGTTTTGAGAGGTAGAACCTCAGAGTGTCTCGAGCAAATGGGGGAAATAGGGTTTGCCGGGCTCTTTTTCCAGATCCTCTGTTGGCTTTCGCAAAGCGAGTCTGGACTTTGTGAGAATCAAAGAAGAGGTCTTTGATCTCCAAGTGAGAGATTTCATCGGCGCGGAGGCCGGTTTCGCCAGCGAGGACGATCATGGCGTAGTTGCGGGCGCGGATGTGACTGAAGTTCTCTTTAAGATAATGCTGACTGACAAGCTTGAAGAATTTGTATAGGGATTCGGCATCAAACGGGAGACCCTTGAATTCGGCACCGTAGCCATGGATCGGGATGTCGTATTCAGTGATAGGCTGCTCAATAGGGCCGTAGAGATCGCAAATGGAGTGGATGGCATCGTTGTGGTCAGTAATAAAGGGATGGCTTAAGACGAATTCAAAATAGCTTCTCAAGCTGGTGAAGTATTCGCGAATGGTCCCATTTGTTAACCCACTGTCTATGAGTGCCTGGCCATACTCCACAATACGTTTACGTCCGATTACTGTGGCCATCGCCTCCCAGGTGTAGAGATCTCTCGTCTTGTTGCCATGAGTTTTAAACCAACCCTGCAAGTATCGTTTAGTTTTGGTTACGGTTCTCGGGGAATGGTTCCGCAATACGTGAGATTGTAAATAGGCTGCGAGCAGTTGGGCATGGTGGCGCTCCGCCTCGATATTTGCGTATGCTTCCTGCAGGGCTTGCACATCTTTTGAGGGGGGTCTTACAAGTTTTAGCATCTTCGCTCCTGAAAAGTTCAACTTCAGGAGTCATATTAGAATTTTGGGATTGGCTATGCTCTCAACTTGTTTGTAATCAAGTGGGGGCTGTGGCAATTGATAAA
>CAIYTD010000326.1 GCA_903928955.1 Oligoflexia bacterium
AAAATAATTTTTATAGATTTTCTGCAAAGGTATCCGATTATCCAAGAAAAAGTACAAATGAATCAAATCCTCTTTACCATTGAAAAACACGGAATTGGATGGAACTTCAAAACTGCTGAAACTATTATCCGAACTTATGATGGCTATGTCGATGGATTTGCAATAGGTGGAATTTTCAAATATTTAGGATACCAAAATAAAAAAACCTACCATCCAGGGTATATTAGGATGATCCGTTCAGCTACAAAAACGTCTGTTTATGTAGCTGATGATTTTCGCAATTTTTTTTCAGAATGGACACTCAAAAAACTTCTTCAAGAACATCCTCAAATCTTCTTTCATAAAAAAATCCTATTTCAATGTGCATCTGCCGCAGCTATTCTTCCACAAATTGAGCAAGCAGGAGGCGAAATTCTAGCAGCCGATCCTTTACTCCTATCAGGGATACCCCTACTACTGCGAGGAACAAAACAGGTTCAGTTTTTTTTAGAAGGCCTTAAGCCTATACTCAGGCCCGTTCTCTTTCATTTAGCGCAACCCACTCCTGAACTCACAGGAGGAAGAACTTTCAAAACAATCCTAAAATGGATCGAAAGGAGCGATGTTTTAGTCGGCTTTGGAAACCTACTCCCATTAATGGAATCATTTAGACCCTTAGCCGGAAAAATTCTACTGACCGATCATATCATGCCAGAAATGCGCAAACTTCTGGAAGAAGCGGGAATCGCTCAAATGATTGAATTTCTACCAGAACACCCAAACATTGATCTACCCTCATTCAATCGATTTTCCATTTTGGAATCCGTCATCGACCAAACTCGCATTTTTGAACGGTCTTCACTCAACCTCCAAGACTATCTTTTAAAATGGCTTGAAAAAACCAAGCTATCACCTAAACCTCTCAAAACAGCAAAAGGAATGCGTCGGAAATGTGCATTTATTATTCATCCTCTCACTCAAGAAGATTTATGGAATACACCTTCTACGCAATTTATTAAAAGTGCTCCTCAAAGTGTCAAGAATCTCGCTCAAAAAGCTATGGCTTATTTTCCCTGCATGTACTTGGGGCAACTCACAGGCGCTATGAGCAATGCTACAGGTCAGGAAGTAGATTGCGATTTCTATGGTCTTCCTGCAACTCCTCAAGGAATCCTCAGCTTGAATGAAGACTTTCTGTATAAAAGACTCCTTCAATGTGCAAAATTAGCAAAATCTCAAGGTGCAGGAATCATTGGACTAGGAGGGTACACGAAAGTTGCAGGTGATGCAGGCGTTACTATTGCACGCAAAGCACTCATACCGGTAACCAATGGGAACTCGTACTCAGCGTCAACTACTCTTTGGGCTGCCCGACAAATGGTTGAAAAACTGGGACTAATTTCTTCTGAGAAAAAAGGCAACCGCTTTCAAGCAAAAGTAATGATTATTGGTGCAACCGGCAGTATTGGCAGAGTGTCTTCACTACTTATATCTCTCGTATTCCAAGAAATAGTTCTTATAGCAAATCGTCCCGATAAACTGCTTGAACTTCGAGAGGAGATTTTGGAGCTCTCTCCTAGCACCCAAGTAACAATTCACACGCACTCCGATCCAGAAATATCTGAAGTCGATTTAATTATAACTGCTACTTCAAACCAAACGGGATCTATTTTAGATATTAACCTGGTAAAACCTGGCGCTGTCATCTGCGATTGTTCGCGTCCATTAGATATTACAAAAGCAGAAGCTGCAAAAAGGCCTGACGTGATGGTCATAGAAAGCGGAGAAGTCGATCTTCCTGGAAAAATAAAAATGAATATCAATATCGGGCTCCCCTTTCCGTCTGTATATGCATGTGCAGCAGAAACAATATTACTCGCTATGGAAGGAAAATTTGAAAGTTTTTCACTCTCAAAAAATCTTTCTCTCCATAAAACAAAAGAAATTTATAAAATAGGGATGAAACACGGAGCAAAACTTTCTGCAATTCAAGGGCCGCTAGGACTTATTACCGATGAACAGATTGAGCAATGTCGCTCATTAGCCCTTGAAAGACTGAAATCTTGGAAAATGAAATAAACTCGGGAAAATGTTATGAGATCAAACTATTTCAGCAGCCTCAATTACACTTTAGCTAATGAAGATACTTCATTAGAGTTGAGTGTTTTACCTTCAAACGTGAGCCACCTGATGTCAGTAGCAGGAAGTGGAGGCCGCGTACTCCCCCTCTTAGCTAAGGCTCCTCAGCGAGTGACTTGCGTTGATCTGTCACAACAACAACTCTTTATTACAGAGTTAAGAATCGAATCCCTTCGTACTTTTCAGCATTCCGAATTTTTAGCTTTTTGGGGATACGCTCCTGATGCAGCGGAACCACAAGAGAGAAAAAATCTGTTTCGAAAAATTCATCTCCCATCTGAAACGAGATCTTATTTTCAGGAACTATTTGAAAGTGTCCAATGGGGATCCATTCTTTACTCTGGAAAATGGGAAAAAACTGTCGCAACATTAAGTCGGATCACAAGGAAAATTACTGGCTTCAAAGGAATGGGGCTTTTTTCAGCAATGACACTTTCCGAACAAAAAAAATATCTAGAAAACACTTTCCCTACCTATTCATGGTTAGCAACACTTCATTTAATTGGACATGCAGGAGTTTTCAATGCCTTGCTTTACAAGGGCAATTTTCCAATAAAAAATATTCCAGAATCCTATTTTGAATTTTATAATCAAGCATTTGAAAGACTCTTTCAACAAGCTCCAGCTCGTGAAAATTTTCTTTTGCAATTAGTTTTCTTTGGAAAAATTCTATTTTCAGAGGGAAATCCAATAGAGTGTAATCCTCATATTTTCCGAAAAGCTAAGCAAGGACTTAAAACAGCTAAAATTGAATATATCCAAGGATGTATTATTGAAGAGTGCAAAAAAAGCACAACTCCGATAGATTTTCTATCTCTTTCTGATGTTCCTTCTTACTTTAAACGAGAACAAGAACGTAATTTCATGCAGAAAATAATATTTGGAATGGCAATACATGGACTATTAGTTATTCGAAACTATCTCAGAGTTAG
>CAIYTD010000327.1 GCA_903928955.1 Oligoflexia bacterium
AGAATTTCTCTCATCCGCTTCTGTTGCGATCGGAGAGTTAATTGCGTTTGAGCCATTTCTCAACTTCTACAATGGATTTTGAATTGACCACTCGATCTTTTTGAATGAGAGCCTTTCGCGTCATTGCTATTCCAAAAACAGTATCTTTTAAACCTTCTGTATCGTGCGCATCCGGATTAACGGAAGTGAATGCCTGATACTTCCTCATTTCTGGCCCCCAACGCCAATCGAGATCTAAACGTGCTGGATTGGAATTGAACTCGACTGCAACCTCGTGCTGAGCAGCTTCTGCAATGATTGCGTCCATATCGACATCATATCCTTTCCTCCCCAATAAGAGTCTCCCAGTAGGATGACCTAAAAAACGGGTATAGGGATTTCTGATCGCAGCCAAAATGCGTTTTGTCATCGTTTCTCGATCCATTTTAAAACGAGAATGAACAGAAGCAATGACAAAGTCAAATCTCTTCAAAACACTGTCCTCATAATCTAATGCGCCGTCAGCCAAAATATCCGACTCGATTCCCCAGAAAATACGAATCCCAGGATGCTTCTCTTGAAGAGTCCGAATCTCTTTTTCTTGCTCTAGCAAAGCATCGAGCTTCAACCCAGATGCATAATGAGCAGACTGACTATGATCTGAGATTCCAATATACTGAAAGCCTTGGTTTTGAGCCTCCACTACCATTTCTTTCAAGGAAGCTCTCCCATCGGACCAGGTTGTATGATTATGAAAAATCCCCTTCAATCCATCCCAGGGCAGGAGATGGGACAAATATCCCGATCGAGCCAGCCCGACTTCTTCGCCTGTTTCTCGGGTTTCTGGAGGTATCCAGGGCAAACCTAACTGATCATAAAAATTCTCCTCCGTTGTGGAAGGAAAAAAATCAGGAGATCCGAGAGCACTCCAGTGCTCAGAAGTTCCAGTTGTTTTAGCCCAATGATAAACCCATTCCTGAGAACGAGCAAAATGCAGGCGAATCGGCATCACCGCATTCTGAGCTCGAAAGGCATCCAAAAAACTCAGCGCAGTCGATTGATCCTCGCTTTTTTCTACTTCGACGAGAAACTCTAACTCTTCCATTATTTCTCGCTTTCTCCGAAGAGCACCCGTCTCGTGGCACCTCTTATTCGGAAAAATTTGATCCAAGGCTTTTAAAAATTCTTCTGAAATTTTCAAGCTCTCAGAAAGTTTCTGACTCCCTTGGTGAGCATTTTGAAACAAAATATCTTCTAGGATTTTTTCTTGAATCTTGGGCCCAAACCCTTTCAACTTGAGAAGACGATTTTCTTTGCAGGCATATTCGAGTTCTCCCACCGTATGAATCCCGAGCTGCTCGATCAAAATAAGTGCTTTTTTATATCCTAAACCAGAAATCTGAGTCAATTCTGAGACACCGGTAGGAATGGATTGCTGCAATTCATCGAGTACCGCAGTCGAACCCTCTAAAAGAAACTCTCTCAAAATCTCCTGAATCCCCTTTCCAACACCAGGCAACTCACCCAAAGTCCCCTGCCGCGCTCTTTCCAACAAATCCTCTCGGCCAGCGAGAGTGCGTGCAGCTTTTTCAAAAGCTCGAATTTTAAAAGGATTTTCACCCTTGAGCTCCAACAATCGCTGTATCTCCTGAAGTAAATGAATCACATTGCTCATGCATCCTTTCTCCCACACACGTGAAACAGACTCAACGGTTGAAAGCCGGTCCGTGCAGGAGTATAGAAGAACCATGTCGCAGCCTATAAAAATTGGAATCAATGGATTTGGACGCATTGGCCGTAAAATTGCTCGCTTAGCTTTTGAAAGGGAGGACGTTGAAATTGTTGGAATTAACGACCTATCTCATCCAGAACAAATGGTCCATCTACTGAAATATGACTCAGTCCATGGCGCCCTCAAAAAAGAAGTGACCTTAGAAGGTAATACTCTGGTGGTGGGGAAGAAAAAAATTCGACTCTCAGCAGAAAAAGATCCCAGCCGGCTTTCTTGGGGCGATATTCAAGCCACTTTTATCCATGAATGCACAGGTGCTTTTACCGATCGTGAAAAAGCAGCCCTTCATCTTCAAGGAGGGGCTCAAAAAGTCATTATTTCAGCACCCTCTAAAAATCCCGATGTCACTCTCTGCCTGGGAGTCAATGAGGAATGGTACGATGCAAAAAAGCATGCCGTTGTTTCAAACGCATCATGCACTACCAATTGCTTAGCTCCTTTGGTAAAAGTCCTGGATCAAAATTTCGGAGTCCAGCGGGGAACCATGCTCACCATTCACAGCTACACAAACGATCAACAACTCTTGGATCTCACACACAAAGACCCGAGACGTGCTCGAGCGGCAGCTCTTTCTCAAATCCCCACCTCTACAGGAGCTGCAAAGGCAGTCGCTCTTGTGATCCCTCATCTGAAAGGAAAGCTCGACGGCTTATCTGTTCGAGTGCCCACACCTAATGTGTCCATGGTCGATTTTACTGGAGAACTAAAAAAATCAACGACTCGGGACGAAATTAATTCTGCATTCAAAAAAGCAGCTGAAGGAGAATTAAAAGGGATACTCGGATATTCCACTGAGCCACTCGTTTCCATCGATTTCAATGGGTCCGAAAAAAGTTCCATTATTGACGCTGACCTGACTCACCTCATTGAAGGAAATTTTGTAAAAGTCATTGCTTGGTATGATAATGAATCCGGTTTTTCCGCTCGGATGCTGGATCTCACCCATTATATGGCCCGAAGAGGTCTTTAAAGAATGAGCCAAACCACTTCTCAATCGAATTTAAAAACCATTCACGATCTTAAATTAACAGGAAAATCCCTCTTTTTGAGACTCGACTTCAATGTTCCTCTCAGCCCTCCTGATGCATCGGGAGAGCGTGCAATAGAAGACGACAGCCGCATCCAAGAAGCTCTCCCTACGCTGCGTTATGCCATTGAAAAGGGCGCGCGTCTGGTCCTGGCCTCACACTTAGGACGTCCAGGCGGAAAAAAAAGACCTGAGCTTTCGTTAGAACCCGTGGCACATCGACTCGCTGCTTTACTGGACCAAGAAGTGACCTTAGCAGACGATTGTACGGGAGATGGGATTGAACTGATGGTTCAGGGACTGAAGAATGGTCAAATTCTCCTTCTCGAAAACTTAAGATTCCATCCGGAAGAAGAGGCGAATGACCCAGACTTTTCCAAGCGTCTCGCTCGACTAGGACAAGTCTACATTACAGATGCATTTGGAACTGCTCATAGAAAGCATGCATCCACGTATGGAGTCCCTTCGCTCATTCTCGAACGCGGAATGGGATTTCTCATCGAAAAAGAGCTCCGCTTTTTTGATACTCTCCTCCATCAACCGAAAAGGCCTTTTTATGCTGTTTTAGGAGGCTCAAAAGTCTCCGACAAAATAAAAGCCATTGAATCCCTAGTCAGAAGAGTAGATGGAATCCTTGTTGGCGGATCGATGGCACATGCGTTTTGGGCAGCACAAGGGGACTCTCTGCCTGCTGGAACCAAGCTTCCTAAACAAGAAGATATCGATGCAGCGCGCTCCATTATGCGAGATGCAAAACGACGAGAAATAAAGGTGCTCACACCATTGGACACAAACAATGGTTTCGACATTGGTCCTAAGACGGTCCAAAAATTTATCGATGTATTGTCTGAAGCTCAAACTATTTTCTGGAATGGCCCGTTAGGATGGTTTGAAAAGCCAGAATATTGCTCAGGCACTTTTGAAATAGCAAAGGCACTTGCTGAAATGAAAGCAATTAAAATTGCAGGAGGTGGAGAGACTGTTTCAGCAATTAAAAAAGCAGGAACGGGAGTAGCTGAAAGATTTGATCATTTATCCACGGGCGGAGGAGCTGTTCTAGAATATTTAGAGGGCAATGGCCTTCCTGGAATCGATATTCTGAGACTCAACCAGAGGCAACTGATCCAAATCCAGTCCGCATTTGAAGAGTCTTTTGAAGAATGAATCCTCCCACTCGTTCACGCAGCATCCTGATCGCTGGAAACTGGAAAATGAACTCCAGTCTCCAGGAAACAGAAAAATTTTTTTCTGAGTTTAAAAATTACACGGACCGAGTTTTTAATGATCAGGAAATTTCTCATCTCAAAAGCCAGGCTCTCCAGGCATGCATCTTTCCTTCTTTTACAAGCTTACTGAAAGCTCCCCTTCCGCTTTCCTTTCCTGTCCATATAGGTGCTCAAAATGCCCATTGGGAAAAAAAAGGATCCTTTACAGGGGAAATCTCCGGTCCCATGCTCAAAGAAGTAGGTATCCAATGGGTTCTGGTTGGGCACTCTGAACGGCGTCAATTTTTTGGAGAAACAAATCTGACTGTTCAAAAAAGAACGGAGAGCCTACTCAAACAAGGATTTCATGTCATCCTTTGTATTGGGGAAAGCCGTGAAGAGCGTGAAAGCGGAAAAACAAAAGAGATCCTGAGCCAACAAATCCAAAGTATTCCTGATATTTCAGCGATTTCTGATCCCCATTTGATTCTAGCGTATGAGCCCGTTTGGGCAATTGGAACCGGCGTCGCTGCATCGCAGGAGCAGATAATAGAAACGCATCAGAATATTCGGTGTCTTTTGTCCGAGAAAATCGGAGCAAATCTCGCAGAAACAACACCCCTACTCTACGGTGGGAGTGTTACTCCGGATAATATTACTTCGCTGCTCCAATGCCCGCATGTTGATGGAGCATTAGTGGGGGGAGCCAGTCTTCAACCGGAATCCTTCGCTTCGCTCCTGAGAGCAGGTTCAAAATCGCTATTATTTTCCTAAACTCGAACGGGGCGAAGGCGAGGCCGAAGGGGCACTGACGGGAGCTGTCAGAGTCGATTCAAACAAGCTTTTTCTGCTCTGCCCCCCCATTAATGTAAGAGTCAGCGAAGTGACCATAAAGAGAGCTGCGGCACTCGAAGTAAATCGAGTAAAAAAATTTGCTCCTCCTGAGCTACCGAATACTGTCTGACTAGATCCGCTCAAAGAAGTGCTAATTTCAGCACCTTTTCCAGATTGCACCAGAACAACGAGAACAAGAAGAACACATGTCATGACATGAATGACAGTTACAAATGTATGCACCCACTCACTCCTTTATTTACTATCTTTTACTTTCTTCTCTTGGAATTTCTTCACCATTTCTTCCTGAACATTTCTAGGAACTGGAGAATACTTCAAAAATTCCATTGTAAACTCACCCTTGCCTTGTGTAGCAGAGCGTAAATCTGTTGAATAACCAAACATTTCATTCAATGGAACTTCTGCTTCAATGATGGCATAGCCTTCATTCGTCCCACTGTTCACAATAATGCCACGGCGCTGATTAATTTGGCCCATAACAGGACCTTGAAATTCCTCAGGAACCTGTGTTTCGAGTTTCATAATCGGCTCAAGAACAACAGCCCCGGCTCTCTCGTAAGCTTCACGAAACCCCATCAGAGAAGCTGTCTTAAACGCTTGTTCTGACGAATCGACATCATGGCTGTCCCCATCGGTAATCACAGCTCGAACACCTACAATCGGGAACCCAATGAGACGACCTTCTTTTACGGCTTCTGTAAAGCCTTTATCACAAGCAGGTATAAATTCACGAGGAATGGAACCCCCTGTAATTTCATCTACAAATTCATAATTTAAAGCGGAATCACTGGGAAGCGGCTCAATGTATCCCACCACCTTACCAAATTGACCCGAACCACCGGTTTGCTTCTTATGAGTGTAATTAAAATCGCCTCTTTTTGTAATCGTTTCTCGAAACGCAACTTGAGGTTTCCCTACAATGACTTCACAAGCATATTCTCGCTTAATGCGTTCACAATAAATTTCAAGATGGAGCTCGCCCATTCCGCTGATAATCGTTTCTCCCGATTCCTCATCCCGATGTACACGAAATGTGGGATCTTCTTTTGTAAATTTATTGAGCGCTTTAGAAAAATGATTCAAACCTGCTTTATCTTTAGGGGCAATAGCCAGTGAAATAACGGCATTGGGAATGAACATCGAGGTCATTGTATACTTGATTGTTCCATCGGTGAAAGTATCCCCGGATGCACAATCTACCCCGAACATCGCTACAATATCGCCCGCATGAGCATCTTCTACATCGTTCATTTCGTCTGCATGCATTTGAACCAGGCGAGGAACTTTTACTTTTTTATCATTGGATGAGTTGAATATCACTCCACCTTTATCTATTTTCCCCTGATAAATACGCATATAAGTCAATTGACCGTAACGTCCATCATCTAATTTAAATGCCAATCCTACAAAAGGAAGACTCGCATCGGATTTTAATACTAACTTAGCCTCATTATTGTGCTGATCGAGAGCAATATTTTCCTTTTCAGCTGGACTCGGCAAGTAGTAAGTAACTGCATCTAAAAGAAGCTGAACACCCTTATTCTTATAGGCCGATCCAGTCATGACAGGTGTAAAATTCAAACTTAAAGTCGCTTTACGAATGGCAAGACGCAGTTCATCCAAGGTGACTTCTTGACCTTCCAGATACTTATTTCCAACCACTTCGTCAAAGTCGCCTACAGCTGCGATCAAGTCCTCGCGATATTTCTTGCACTCATCTAAAATATTGGTTGGAATCGCTTCTTCACGAATATGTTCCCCATTATCTCCATCAAAATAGAAAGCCTTCATCGCAACTAAATCTACAATCCCTTTAAATTGGTCTTCAGCGCCAATGGGATAAGTGATTAAATGCGCATTATGATTGAGCTTTTCACGCAACATCTTCACGCCACGAAAGGGATTAGCACCTGCACGATCCATTTTATTAATAAAACAAATGCGCGGAACTTTATAACGCTTCATCTGCCTATCTACTGTGATTGATTGCGATTGAACACCCGCTACCGAGCAAAGAACGAGGACAGCGCCGTCCAGAACGCGCAAAGAACGCTCTACTTCAATCGTGAAATCAACGTGACCAGGCGTATCAATGAGATTAACGTTATAACCTTTCCACACACAATAGGTGGCTGCTGATTGGATCGTAATGCCTTTTTCTCGCTCCAAATCCATAAAATCCATGGTGGCGCCAACGCCGGACTTCCCCTTCACTTCTTCAATTTTGTGAATCTTTTTTGTATAAAATAGAACACGTTCAGAAAGTGTGGTTTTTCCAGAATCAATGTGGGCAGAAATGCCAATATTACGAACTTTATCCGTTGAAATCCGAACCATGAAAGCGTCTCCTTAAAAACAAAAACGTGTATTGCGTTGTACACAAAAAGGATCGTTTTAATCAAGTGATTTCTTTAAATCTAGACTTCTTTTCTTCCCAGTGGATTTGAGAATCTATTTAGCCTATCGTGGGCAGCAATCACTATGAAACGCCTTTTTTGGATTGATCTTGAGATGACAGGTTTGGATGAAAAAGTCGACCGTATTTTAGAAGTCGCAATTGTCATTACAGACCTCAGCTTTAAACCGCTAGAAGAATACCATCGAGTATTGTTTCAACCTCCTGAAGTTTTAGCAAAAATGGGGGATTGGGTCAGAAATTTGCACACTAAAAATGGGCTGACGCCCTTAATTGCAGCAGGAATTCCAGAACCTACTGTAGAAATGGAAATAGTGGAATTGATCCACCGGCATTTTGAACCTCAAGCTAAAATTGTCCTAGCAGGCAATTCAGTCGGAAATGATAAGCGCTTTATTGATCGCTACTGGCCCCTCGTTTCCAAGCGATTGCATTACCGATTAATAGACGTGAGCTCATTCAAAGAAATTTTTAGAGATAAATACGATGTGCATTTCCAAAAGCAAAATTCTCATCGAGCCATAGATGATATTCATGAATCTATACGAGAATTGAGCTTTTATTTATCTTACGTTAACATTCCTCAATGACTGACAAAATCAATCCAGAAGGCCGGAAAAGACCTAGCTTTGAGAAGATTTACCTAGAACTTGCAAAAACTCTTGCAGCTCGTTCGACCTGCTCCCGACTCCAAGTAGGTACTGTCATTACAAGTACTGATTTTAGAAAAGTTCTAGCAGTAGGATATAACGGGAATGCCACTGGACTACATAATGGATGTGACCGAAATGAACCGGGGAATTGTGGTTGCCTGCATTCTGAAGAAAATGCTGTCATCAACTGTGATGCTCCGCGTTTTATCGAGAAAATAGTATTCGTCACCCATCTCCCTTGTATTCAATGCGCAAAACGACTCATTAATTTAGGAAATGTTAAATTCGTCTATTATAATCACGATTATAGAATAAAAGACTCTGTGGAACTGTTACGCTCAGTGGGGATCCAAGTAGAACAATTCAAAAAGAATTGATTCTGAAAAGTGGGGGCAATGGCAATGAAGATGAAACTTCCTAAACTACGTGTTTTCCATGTAGCAGTATGCCTTCTTTCGGGGAGCACACTTGCACAGGGAGTGGAACTCAATATAAAATCCAATCCACCTACTGTTCTCAGCCGAGAAACTGCTGCAAGCCGATCTAAACAAATCAGCCGAGTTTCCTATTCTCTTTGGTTTGGATTAGATGCAGAACGTTTAGATTTCAAGGGAAGAACGATCCTCACTTTTGACTGGAAACCCAAACCGATCGAACTGAAAAGAAAAATATTCGTTGACTTAGAAGGCGCTTCTATTGAATCTGCCCAGCTCAATGGAAAACCTCTCTCCAACCTGACCCAAGCAGAACGCTATGATGGCCATCACCTCGTTTTGAATTCCGATGAACTTTCAAATACTGCAAACCGGCTCGAAATTTTCTATTCTCATCCTTATAGTGCGGATGGAAATGGCCTACAACGCTTTATCGATCCAACCGATCAACGTATCTATCTTTATTCGAATTTTGAACCCTATCATGCACATCGAGTCTTTCCCTGTTTTGATCAACCGGACTTGAAAGCTACCTTCGAAGTAACGGTCGAAGCTCCGCTCGATTGGGAAGTGATTTCCAATACGCTCCCAAAAGAAAGCAAACCCCTCTCAGGGAAAAAAAATTGGATCTTTCCACCCAGCCCTTTACTCAGTACCTATCTCTTTGCACTGCATGCCGGCCCTTATTCCGTTTGGAAATCAGAAGCCGAAAAAATTCCTCTCCGCCTATTCGCACGAAAATCTTTAGCAAAATACGTAGATCACGAGGAATGGTTCAAAATTACTCAAAGTGGATTAGATTATTATGAAATCCAGTTTGGATATCCTTACCCTTTTAATAAATACGATCAAATTATTGTCCCGGAATTTAACTCAGGCGCTATGGAAAATGCGGGTGCGGTAACTTTTTCTGAAAAGTTTATTTACCGAACTCGTGTCACTACGGATCGCCGTCGCACCCGAGCAAATACAATCCTACATGAAATGGCCCATATGTGGTTTGGTGATCTGGTCACCATGCGCTGGTGGAATGGATTGTGGCTGAATGAAAGTTTTGCAACATTAATGGCGACTTCAGCAGTAGAGCATGCGACCCCATTTAAAAATTCTTGGCAATCTTTTTTCTCAAATGTCAAAGAATGGGCTTATTGGGAAGACCAGCTCATCACCACTCACCCCATTGATCTCCCTGCACCCGATACGAGCGCCGCTGAAGCCAGCTTCGATGGAATTACTTACGGAAAAGGGGCAGCCTCACTTAAGCAGCTCACCTTTTATCTCGGAGAAGATGATTTTCGGGAAGGATTACAAAGATATTTTCTAAAATTTGCGTATCGAAATACAAGTTTAGCGGACTTTATGAAAACTCTTTCTGAAGCCTCCAGCCAAGAACTCGCCTCCTGGCAACATGCATGGCTTCAAACCACTGGCGTCAACACGGTGCGTTCAGAATGGGAATGCCAAACAGATCCTAAAACAGGCAAATTGAAAATATCTCAATTTGATCTACTTCAGACAGGAGAATCTAGAACCCATGCCACTCAAGTTGCACTTTTTCAGTTCCCGAAAAACGGAGGAAAGAAAGGCCCGCTTCATTTACAAACCGTTCTAAATACTACCTACAAAGCATCTAAAAATCCCATTTCTGAAGCGATTGGAAAGCCTTGTCCCGACTTCGTATTTCCCAATTACGAGGACTACGACTACGTAAAAGTAGAATTAGATCCAGTGAGCCTCAAATACGCCTTGAATCATGTCTCTCAAATCACAGATGGACTAATGAGGCAAATGATCTGGCATGAACTCTGGCAAATGGTTTTAGATGGAAAACTGCGCGCCCAAGACTACGCTAGCGCTTCTATAAAACAATTGGGAGAGGAAAAAGACACCGAAATTCTATCCCATATTTTACATCACCTTCAAATTGTCTTAAAATTTTTAGGCCCTGAGTTACGAATAAATAATCAAAATAAAATAGAAAATTTTATTAAAAATCATCTCATCCAAGCGAGTGGTGGAAGCGACCACCAGCTGATTTGGTATCAAGCTTTTCTTGAAATCGCCTCTTCTACTCCTTCTAACCAATGGGCAAAAAACTTGCTAGAAGGGAAAACGAAACTCAAGGGTTTTTTGATTGACCAGGAACGTCGATGGGAACTCCTTGCACTTCTGTCCCGAAAAGGATTTAAAGGCATTCAGACTCAGCTCAACGACGAGCTCTTACGCGATCCTACTGAAAGCGGGAAAAAATTAAAAATCGCAGCAGAAGCCTCTATTCCTGACCCCATTCTCAAAAAGAATTGGCTTTCCCAAATCACCCATAGAACCCTCCAACCAGCTCCGCTTCCTTCTTTTAGTCCCACTCCTTCACCTAGTCCCGACCTAATTTCCACACCCTACACGCTCTCTCAACTAAAAGAGGCAATGATCCATTACCAGCACCTCGAACAAGAAGAATTTATTCGAGCATCTGTAGAAAACTATTTTCAAGCCATTCCTCAGCTTGTACTTTCTCAACAGGCAGAAGATCAAACTTATTCGACTTGGTTTGTTAAATATATGTTTCCATCACTTTGCGATGCCGACATTATTTTGCGCACCACCGCACTGCTGAATTCTATGCCAGATCTCCCAGCAACTATTATAAAAAGTTTAAAAATCAGCCGACAAGAGGAAGAGCGCTGTATTCTGGCTCGTGAAAAATCCGAAAAAGAAAACTAGGCTTTGAACCCACATACTACAGGACAATGATCTGATCCTTGAATAAGTGACTGATGTTGCACTTGACGTAACCGATCCTTTGACTCTTGGTTCACCATAAAGTAATCGAGGCGCCATCCAATATTTTTTTGTCGAACCCCTGGGCGATAGCTCCACCATGTATAATGCCCAGGATCCTTTGTGAAGTGTCGAAATCCATCCACATATCCATGCGAAACAAATTGATCCATCCAAGCACGCTCTTCAGGCAAAAAACCAGCATTATTCATATTAGATTTAGGATTTTTCAAATCGATCTCTTGATGAGCAATATTGAAATCCCCACAAATAATAAGACTCTTTCCTTTCGCCACTAAACGCTGACAGAGCTCCAACATTTTTTGGCAAAAATGGAGCTTATAATCTAATCGAGCATGGTCTCTTTGACTATTTGGAAAATAAGCATTCAATAGCGTAAACTCTGAATACTCAGCTATCAACACTCTCCCCTCAGAATCGATTTCAGGAATTCCCATACCTATTTGGAAAGAAAGTGGTTCTATTTTAGAATAAATAGCGACACCGCTATACCCTGGTTTTTGAGCCGAATGCCAATAAGAATGATAATTTTTTGGGTGAAGAATCGCTTCATCCAATTGTTGAGGATTTGCTTTAGTTTCCTGAACACAGACAATATCAGCGTTTTCTTGCTCAAACCAAGGATGAAAACTCGAGCGACTAGCAGCGCGGATCCCATTCACATTCCAAGAAATGATTTTCATATAAGATCTTTAACTCTTAGAAAATCTTCCTGCAAGACTATCTCAAACGATAAATCATCCAGGACTGAACTTTCAAAACCAACGACGCTTGAACATCAGGATGCCCCACCTGACACCCTGATAGAACGAGCTGAAGCTCTTGATTAAATTGTTTGTCCTCATGGATCACATTTTTAACAATATATTCTGGACATTGCCCGGGTAGCAGTGCCACATCGGGCCAGCGAGTGATCCACTTTCTTCCCGCTAGCCATGGTCCTACCAATTCATCTGCAGAAACAGACGCTTCGAGGGGAATCGCTCGAAAAGCTGTTCGAACCGAAGAAATTTGACGCGCTTCGCTCCAATACCCTCGCAAGTCTGCTAGAGGATCGTGGTCCATTCGAACAAGTGCAAACAATACCCATGCCCAGATCCAGTTCGGAGAGCATTTTTGAGCCAATAGTACAATAGTGATGGAGGCTAAGGCGGGCCAGAGTTCTAAGACATAGTGAAAATGACTATCTCGTAAAGGAGAATAAGTAGCCAGTGCCGCACTTAAAAAAGAAGGAATGATCATCCCTAGCCAAACACTTACCGGCGCCTTCTTGGGATTGAATAAAGCAACCAACGGTAAAAATAACCAAGGAGAAAACACGACAAAAAAATAGTGAACTAATTGAGAAGCACCTACAGCATGAATAATATTCTGCGGAGCAAAAAATAGAGTATGCAAAAAAGTCTCTAGATTATTGCCTAAATAGGAATAGTATCGACTAAAATAATTTTTACCCACAGGATGAGGCATTTTCTCGAAATAAATAAACTTTAGAACTAAAATAATCGAGAAACCAGCCGACACACTGGCAAACCCCATTCTAGAAAAAAAATATCTATTCTGTTGGTAAATTGCCCAAATGCCTAAACCTATAGCAACATCTAATAATAAAATTTCTTTAGAAAAAGCCGCTATCAAAAAGAGGATCAAAATAAGTAATTCTTTATACCTTCTGAGGTAAAAAGAAATATGAGAATTCTGAACAAATACAAAAGTTAAAGCCCAAGAAATACAAAGAAATCCCAATGCATTCTCATGAAATCCCCAACGAAGATTGCCCCATAAACTATCAAAACTCAGAACAAAAATGAGAGTAGCAGTAGCTAATTTCATTCTAAAAGCTAAGGATGCCCCCGGAGCTCTTTCTGCCAAATAAATCCATGCTGCGCATCCACCAAACAGGCAAAAAACCTGAAAAATCGGGAGAAAAAAAGGAGACTCGCCAAATAAATAAAAAAATGGCACAACTCCAGCAATCGAGGGAGAAAAATGATCTGTTAAAAAATCTCCAGCCCCACTAATCGTACTGTGAAAACCTAAATGATTTTTAATTCCCCAAAAAATCTGGTGAAATATCCCTACATCCCAAAGCGGAACTCTCAACGCTAGAGTTTGAAGAATATTTAATAAAAGTGCATAAATAAAACTCAATGCATAAAGTCCCCAGCGCAATTTTGGCCGAGCAAGAAGTAAACCTATACTATTGACACTCCGAAGAATGAAACTTTTCTCACGAAGTCGTGGATAACAAAAATACCCCAAAATTCCCAAAAGGATTGCAGCTCGTCGCGGATCCGCTCCATGCTTAAGATAAAGGTGCCCCTGAAACGGAACCCCCCCACAAAGCCAAATAAATAATAAACATAAAATAAATAAATCAAAGCCCGCCGTAATTATTCGGCGCAATGCAGTCCAAACCCCAAATGAAGGCATTCAACAGCTCTTTTTACTGCGACTTCTGGAATCAAACAAGAAATTTTAATCTCTGAAGTTGTGATGAGTTTAATATTAATGTCAGCCTGAGCAAGAAGCTGAAACATCTGAGAGGCCACCCCAGGATGATGCTGCATTCCCACTCCAACAATACTCACTTTAGCTAATTTTTCCTCTTCCACGATCCTCATACTTGAAAAATAATTTCTTTTCAGTTCCTGTAAAATAATTCCTGTTTTTAAAAAATCTGTTTTTCCGACTGTAAAACTTAAAGCAAGTAACCCATTCATTGCAATATCTTGAACTATGACGTCCACCACAATGGATGCAGCAGAGAGAGCAACAAAAACCTGAGCCACCACCCCAGGCTGATCCGGAAGATTTTGAAGAGTAAACTTCACTTGACCTACATCAGCTGCTACACCCGCCACAACAACTTGTTCCAGCTGTTGACCTAAAGCTTCTTTTGATACCACTCGTGTACCCTCCTCCTGACTAAAACTGGACCGCACATGCAGCGGAAGTTGATATTTAGCTGCAAGCTCAACCGAACGAATCTGAAGTACTTTTGCTCCTAGACTAGCTAATTCCATCATCTCCTCATAGGAAATTTTTTTAATTTTTCGTGCCTCTCTGCAAAGTCTAGGATCCGTTGTATAAACCCCGTCCACGTCTGTGTAAATTTCACAATCACTGGCTTTTAAAGCAATTGCAATGGCAACTGCACTTGTATCGGATCCCCCCCTTCCTAATGTCGTAATATTATGTTCAAAATCTACTCCTTGAAATCCGGCAATCACTGGAATAACCCGTACCGCAATATCATTTGTTAAAAGAGTCGTGTCGATCGCTTGAATTCGAGCTTTTGAAAATACGCTATCCGTAAATATTCCAATTTGATGCCCTAACAAACCCCGAGCAACAGGACGTCCTTCCTTTAAAAGGCCTCTTTTTTCTGCTTCAGTATTAATTGCAAGAGTAACTAATCCAACTGCTATTTGTTCTCCACTTGAAATCAATAAATCATATTCACGTGAATCAGGAATGGGATTAATTTCAGTTGCAAATTGAATCAATCGATTCGTCTCACCCGCCATAGCTGAAACAACCAAAACAATATCATCCCCCTTCTCTCGCGCATCCAACACTGCGCAAGCAACATGTTGAATGCGTGCAATTGTTCCGACGGATGTCCCACCAAATTTTTGTACGATAAGCGCCATGTCCCAAATTACTCCATGATCGCGCCAAACTACTGAATTTTTCGGAAAAATCAATAGAAACCCCGAAATGAAGACTCTTGTTTTCTCACTTGCGGAAACGACATGCTAAAGACTATAGATAAAAGATTAAAAAATTCTGTTAAGAGAGGAAAGCTATGTCAAATTTGAATCCCAAATGGTTTGAAGGTAAAAAAGCATTAGTATTGGGCGTAGCAAACGAAAGGAGTCTAGCCTGGTCCATAGCCCAGCATCTTCATCAAGGAGGCGCCCAGCTTGCCTTTACTTTTTTGGGGGACTCTCTCGAGCGGCGAGTGCGACCTCTAGCAGAATCCCTCCAAGCCGACTTAATTTTGCCCTGCAATGTAACAGACGACGCTCAGCTGGATACCCTTTTCAGTCAAATCAAAGACAAATGGGGATCCCTCGACTATTTGATTCATTCAGTCGCATTTGCAAATAAAGAAGATTTGGAAGGCCGTTTTGTTACGACTTCTAGAGAAGGGTTTCGAATGGCTTTAGACGTGAGCGCTTATAGCCTGATTGCAACCGCACAAAGAGCCGAACCCCTCATGGAAGGACACGAGGCTTCCATTATTACACTGACCTATTACGGAGCCAAAAAAGTAGTCCCAAACTACAATATCATGGGAGTAGCTAAAGCTGCTCTTGAAGCAAGCGTCCGCTATCTCGCGTATGACTTAGGTCCTAAGAAAATCCGTGTCAATGCGATTTCTGCTGGCCCTGTCAAAACTTTAGCGGCTGCCGGAATCAGAAATTTTAAAACCATGCTGGCTTCTTCTCAGGAAAAAAACCCTTTGCATGAAAACATTTCTGGAGACGACGTAGGCGCTTTAGCAGCATTTCTCTGCTCCCCTCTCGGCAAACACATTACAGGAAGCACTCTTTATGTCGACAGCGGGGCCCATATTATGGGGGGCTAAATGCGAACGGAGCTTCACCGACATTTAGACGTCTCCATTAAGCCTCAAACACTGCTTAAGCTGGCGCAAAAGAAGAATCTAGAAAGCAACAGTACCACTCTAGAAGAATTTCAAAAAAAGCTCATTCTTCAAAAACCGCTAACAGATTTGAAATCTGTTTTAGCCCAATTTTCACTTTTCCAAAAAGTTATAGATTCTCCAGAAGTTCTGACACAAATTGCATTCGAAGTAGTACGTGATTGTTGGGAAGAAGGAATTCACCAAGCCGAACTGCGTTACTCACCTAATTTTGTTTCTAAATACAATACACTTTCTTGGGAAGAATGCCTCCATGCTTTAAAATCTGGAATAGATCAGGCCCTCTGCCGCTACCCTAATATGCATGCAGGGCTGATCTGTATTGCCTCTCGAGATTCTGG
>CAIYTD010000328.1 GCA_903928955.1 Oligoflexia bacterium
AATCTGGCCCTGAGCATCTTTTGCCTGAGTCCAAAGGATGGAGTCATTTTCTAATTGATTTTGAAATAAGGAACCCGATTGGACGGAGTAAGAGGATTCTTTTTTTCCTGCTACTCCTGTTTGGTAGGTTTGATTTTGATGCAGATCGAGTCCTAAAAAATGGGATTGATCGGAGCGCAGGGAGACCGCTTGTGCATAGAGTGCTTCGTAGGAAGGGCGTTGAATAAAATCTAGATAACTCCCGACTTTGGGGGCATATCCTTGGGTGATGAGTGCATGGGAGTCCTTGGATTTGAGATCTGTCCAGACGGCTCCTGCAGCTAAATCGGCTAAATGAGCTAATTCCAATCCACTGCCGGATTGGACGCTGGCTTCTTGGGTTACATTTCCGCTTTTTTGAAAAATTTGAATGATACCCGGTGTGGTCGGCGTGGCATAGGTGTAGAGAAATTCCATTTCGCTCTGCCGGGATAGATCCGAAGTGAGTTGGCTCCAAGACTTTTGGAGTCTTTCGAATCCATCATAACGGGCATGCTGATGGGCAATCTTTCCATCCCCGTGATCTTCTCGAAGCTCCTGAATCTGATCCAAAAGAGGATCTCGATCTGCATGGAGGACGACTCCAGTGGGAGAGGTAATCGAGCTTAAAAGTGTCGTTTGGGGATCGTATCCGTACAAGCTCGTTCCACTTCCGGGCACGGTGATGGAGTGGACTTTAAAGTCGGGGGTGTAGTCGATTTTTTGAAGAGTTTTGGAAGTTCCGCTTAAAGGATTGCCTAATCGGGTGATCTCTACGGGCAAGCCTTGGGAGTTGCGTTGGACTTGGATGCGTTCCTGAAAATCAAATGCATTCTCGGTGTGATATCCGACAGTGCTCATGCTATCGAGCAAGCAGTGCAGGGAGGAGGCAAGCGCGGCGGAATCCGAGTAGCTCAGAGTCGATAAGGAGTTCTTCTGTGGATCGCGTACAGAGAGTCGGGTGGGGCAAACCCCTTTTTCATAAGACTGGTACTGGGTGATCTGGCTGGCTGTGTTCGCATTCTGTCTATAGCCTGTTTCAGTCGACTCCAGACGTAGCCAGTCGAATCCGAATGTGTTTGCTTTTTGATAAGCGTGCGTTAAAAACTTCCAAAGATCAGGGGAGCGGAAATCATGCTCTTCTTTTAGGACTAACACTCCCGGCTGTTCGTCTCCGTATTGGAAGTGGGAGATGGATTCGCCTAAATGTGTTTTGCTGAGAATTTTACTAAACCCGAGAAAACCGCGATCTTCTGGGTTTTGGTCGGAAAAGGAATGGTGAGTAGGTTTTGAGAATTCAAAAGATTGCTCCCTGGTTCCTTCTCCTGAGACAGTGGATCGAATTTTGTCGATCACGGGAAAACGATAGCCGATCCAGGGATTGGGATCGACTCGTTTGTAAGAAAACTCCACTTGGTTGCCTTTTCCGTCATCGGCTTTGCGCAGGAGCCCCATGCCGGGTGAAGAAAGCTCTATGGCGTATATCACATCATGAGCTACGTCTTTTGCTGCAACAGTGAGATTACCGGTTCCTAAGAAATCGAGTATGAATGGTTTACCCGTATAGGTAGACCAAGAGGTATCGTAAATAGGGCTGTCGTCGAGCAATTTAAACGAGTCGCCTTGATTCATAAAAACGCTGGTGGAGAATCCCCTTTGTACAATTGCTTCGGGTAATCCGTCTCCATTTAGATCTTGAAAGTGGATGCGCGTTTCATAGAGATGGTAGGCGCCCAGCTGCGGGCCGACTTGAAAGGGGTAAAATTTGCTTTCTAGCTCAAATTCATAATTTCCCTTTCCAAACCATACGGAAATTCCCCCATTTCGGACGATGATGAGATCGAGAATGCCGTCTCCATTGAGATCTTGAAACAGAGCAAACCCCGCATCTCGCTGAAAATTTCCGTTGAGGGTCACATCTTTTATGGGTTCAAAAGCGATTTGTTCGGGAGTAGAAGTATTTTTGAGTATTTTTAGTTTGATTTGATTGACTAATTGATTCGGCCCAGTGCTGATACTTGCATTATATAAGCTGACAATATCAGGCTTTCCGTTATTGGCGAGATCGACTAATTTTGTAAATGGCCCTAGTCTGATGTCCCCCTCAAATCTCAGGGTTTGAGTAGTATGTCCTTCTTTGTCGCATACATGAAGAACACAATATCCTGGCTGAAATCGGGTCAGCCCGACCCGTTGGATGCCAACTACCTCAATCGGACTCCCTTTGCCTCTCATTCGGAGATTGAGTCGTGGAGTCCGATAGATTTCCTTAGGGTTCAGTCGACAAGTATTATCTGTATCTTTTTCTTGATACGGAGGCAATTCAAATGCTTGGTATTCACCTTCTTTGAGGAGCAAACGCGTGTAATTGTATTCATTTGTTGTTTCAATCTCAGTGAGACCATTATCGTTTTCATTGACAACGGAGTTTCTGCCAAGCATCAGTGCATTCACAAATCGTTCTACAAAAGGAGTGTAGCTGGGTACGGGACGCCATCGGTTGCGCTGGGCTACTTCCTCTGGGAGTTCATAATCGAGCTGGTAAGGGAGGTCTTGGGCTCCCGATGCATAGTGCTTTTGAGAGGAAATGAGTCGAAATCCGGGGCCATAGGTATTTTCCTGAAAACCTAAATGGTAGGAAAACCGCTCAGCTAATGTCGCTCCTTGAAGGACGCTGAGTGTTACTTTTTCGATGCGTTGCGAAAGGGTGATTTTTTCGCCCGATCGATAATGAAAAGAAGGCTGACGAAGAGCTGCAAGCTGTAAGTCGATTTGGTATTGAAATTTTCCATTTCGGCCACCGTATTGAACTTGGGTTAAAATGGGTTGCTGACTCTCAGTACGAGGATTCCGATAGTGATATAAAGATTGTTCCTGGGTGATCGACTGCGCTTGTGTCAAGTACCAAGAGTAGGTGCCCTTGGCTGTCGTGATTTTGGCAGTATCTCCTCCAAAAATAAGTTCATCCCCATTCGGTAGAAAGGCAGTCCAGAGATCTTCCGTTTCTTGATATTTTAAACGCACTGGATTGTGCATTCCTTCTGGATAATAAAATCCGTCCTCTCCTTTGAGGAGAGTACCCCAGGGACTGGCAAAAGAGTCTTCGGCATATTGCACATATCCCAGGCGTCTGAATCTGGAAATAGCCAGGGTATTCGCCCATCCGATTCCCCATTCCGACATTCCTTGCGTAATCGAATAGGAAGGCTGAATCGGATAAACGAGTCGGCCCCTGTCTTCTGGAAAGTGTATCGGCAGAGGTAAAGTAAATGCGCCTTTCATCAAATCACTTCCATCTCGTGCAAAAGAAGCGAGTTCGCCAGCTAAAGATCCTCGCTGCGTAGGCTCCAAGACTGGGGCAACCATCTGTTGCTGAAAGGTGGGCGGTTCAGCATGAGCTAGAGAAAATACATCGAGGAATGAACACCCGCTCATAAACAAAAGAGATGCGATGGATAGGGAATAATTTTTCATTTTTAGAATCCATCCTGACAATTGGAGATCCATTCGAGTTCTCCCGGTTGAGCGGGCATGGCCTCGTATTCAAATAAAACCAGTACCTCTTTAAATTGATCCATACCGCCGATTCCCCTAATAAAGGGATAAAAGGAAACCATATTAGGGAACGTGAAAGTTCCCAGCGGAGTCATGCCTCGAGCTGCGCCATTTGCCAAAACGCGGGTTGCGGTCACAATATCAAAAGCTTGATCTAGTGTCGAAAACCGGAGAGGGATAGTGTCCATTCTCCAGGATTCAGGGACTCGATAGGATTCGAGACCTCCTTTATTGGGGATCTCAACAAACTCGGGTAATAGGATGGGACGTTGAGGTTGAAGCCTATTGAGTGCTTCATTTTTTTCTTCGTTGTCTGAGATAAAAAATACACTCATTCCTTTAATAAAAGGAGCCCTTTGAAAGCAGTTTAAAGCTCCAAAGAAGATGTTTGGATTATAAATAGCATTAGGCGCAATCGTCATCGAAAATTCGTTCGACTGATTTTGAATAGCATTCCAAAATCGACTGGCCTCGAGATAGGAAACGGAAGGCCAGATGGAGGTAGATTGATACTTTTGGGCATTTTCACCTGGAATGAGTTCATATCTTTCAGGTCGAGGAAAACTCACTACGAGTTTCTGTCCCTCCTGCTGTCTCGGTTGAAGATGCATCATTTCAGTAAATCGCAGCTCCTCTATAAACCCAATCAGTCTGCGTGCAAGCTCTTCTGGATTCGTATCGAGATTTGCAGCCTGAATGGAGTGGCGAAATTCATGAGAGGCGGTTCTGAGTACACCTGGGTTAACGGTATTGTAAGTGGGTAATACTCGATAGTTTAAATAGTTTACCACTCGGTTTACCCCAGTGAGGAGGGCTTGATAATCCATGTTTTGATAAGTCCAATCGATGATCATCGAGTTCAGAACAGAGCTGCGGCTTAAATGCATGCTTTGATTGACCAGATCCCGATGCTTTCTATAGAGCAATTGAATCTTTCGCTCGGCTTGCCGAATGCGAACTTTTCTTTCTAGCTGTGCTGCTTCCGAGTGAATCCAGTTTTGAACGAGTTCTCCAATGAGAGGAAGATCGCTCAGCACAATTGCACCGTATCTATTGGTCGCTATGTTCTGATGGATCACAGCACTTAGTTCGCGTCGAATGGTATCCAAATCTGTACCAGAGAGGTCGCCTTGTTCGAGGAAGTGTTTGAGGTTCAGCGCTAGATTGGCTTCTAGATCTGCAATGGTTTCCAGGAGCAGTGCAATTTTAGATCGCTCCAGAGCTGATCTTTTTTGAGAGACGGCCACTGTGAGTGCAGCGGCAGCTGCAGTTGGCTTTTGGCAATCATTCACTATAAAATAAAGCTCAGCATCTTGGGTTGCTGTAAAGACTGTGTTTCTGTGGATGACTCGGGTGCGAAGTACAGCTCGGCTGTCTGGATCCACTTCCACAGCAAGCAAGGATCCTACAGGAGTGGTTCTAAACGGTGCAAAAGCAGATCTCATTCCTCTTTCAAAAGAGGCACTCTGCGCCATTTCCACTGAATTTGTATGATTATCGGTGTGACTGATTTCTGTTGTTTTGACATTCGAAGTGATTTTATTGCGGCAGTTTTCTGGCTGCGAATGACCCCAGGAGCCGGAAACGGAGCCACCTATATTGATCACGCCGAAGAGGGAGAAGCCGGCAGAGCCACTGACACCGGTACTCACGCTGTTGGATCCGCATCCTTCTAGATATTCTGTATTATTGGTTTGGATGGATTCTGTTTGGCGATTTCCTGTGGTTTCCGTAGAGGATTGAGCTTGGAGTGTCCGATTGGAAGCATTCATGCTAAATCCTTCTGGTCCAGTGAGGGCTTCATTTAGTCCAGTAACATCGCGATACTCTTTTTCAATTGCACAAGTAGGAGAATACTTCCCAGTGACTTCAGCAGTGACGAGATCTCCCTTTCTCAGATTGAGCTGATAGGCACCTCCCGTTGCGACATCTTGAGCAGCAATTTGTTGGATCGACTGGTTTTGGAGATTCGGTTCATAATGAGCGTCGCGTGCCGAGATATTGATTCTAGGGCCAGCGATCAGAGTTAAGGCTTGATCGGCATAGCGATTTCTATATTCGGGGTTTTCTAATAATTCAGTGGATCGTTCAGTCAGTTGGCTGAGAGCGGTGCTCTCTTTGCGAAGGGCGTTCTGAAGTCCTTCTAAGTCGAGTTGAGCCATTCGGAGCTCGTAGCCGACACTATTTATTAAGGCATTTGTACTGCTGGTTCTCAACTCGGTTTCATTGACGGCTTGGAGGGATCTAGCGAGTTCTAATTTTTTTGCCTGATAGTTCGCTTTTTGTCCTTCTAAAAGCTGTTTCAGTGTATCGAGATTTTGATGGACTCGGGCGAGCTCTTCTACAGTGAAGGGTCCGAGAAATTCTTTTTCTTTCTGTGAGAACTGGTGATTTTTCTCAAAAGTTTGGATCAGATCTCGGGATTCTTGAATGAGAGAGACCAGCGGAAATGCAAGAGGCTCGAACTGATCTAATTCGGCTTCCTGAAGAGGGACGGTTTGATTTGCCATTCCGATCCGTAAGGCGTCGATGAGTTTGTTATGATGATCAAAAAGGGGATTCAAGATGGATCTTGTTTTCAAACCTAAGTGTCCAAGACTATTTTGCCAAGGTTTTCGATCGAGATCGGATCGCCCCAAAAAGGAGGTGAGTTGAAACACCGAGTAGATCTCAGAATGATTCAGGTCATCGGGCTGGCAGCCGGATTGTAAAGAGCATCCCAGGTCTTCGAGAGAGAGGAAGAATTTGGCACGTTCCGCCGTTGAGTGGAGGATGAGAGTGGTAAAATGGATCAGGGAAACGGGGCCAGGGCGTTCTTGTTCGTAGAGTTTTTTTGCGATGATAGAATAGGGGATTTCTTTCTGAAAAAAAGTTTCTTGAGAAAATTGGTCTAAGTTCGTGAGTCTTACTTTTGCTAATTTCAACAGAGATTCTGCGATCTTGGAATGAACGAAATTCATATCGTTTGAGAGTCTTTGGTAAAGTTCGCTAAAGCCTTTTTCTAATCCCAAATCTGGAGCTAAATAAAGAGGCTTTCGAGTGGTGTTCTCCCAATCGGAAAGCTGTTCGAGAGCTTGAGTCAGGCGGAGATCCCATTCCACAGGAGTGGGAGCGGCAAAAGCCCAGTCTATGTAGGCCAATAAATTATCTTGAATCAACTGGAGTGTTTTGTCTAAAAGGGCGTCTTTACAGGCTAAACCTTCTATTCTGACCCATTGATCTTTCAAAGAATTCAGGCAATTTTTTTGACGATCATCTGTCAGTGTCATACTGGGTGCGTCTGTCAGATTACAGCGATTGATTTGTTTTAGAAGGATGAGCACTCTTTGCTTGTCGACAGGAGTACATGTGCCTACGACTTCTAAGACTGCAGCCCGTGTTCCAATGACTGCATCTTCAATGAGTGCTTGAGCATATTGTCTGAGTCCCACCCCTGCTGCAGCCGCACCATTTCTGGCTGCATTCATTGCAAAAGCAGAGAGGGAGAGAAAAAGAGACGTGATGATTGCGTATTTAATTTTATTTTTTCTTTTCATGTCAGTTGATTTCTTTTTTATAAATAATTTATCTAATAATTCGGATTTGATCGCCTATCTTGAACCTAAATTCCTCTTCGTCACAAATCGCATCGAAGGACCAGTTCACACGGACTCTGATTCTCCCTTCATGGATCATTTTCATTCTGCCTGTGAGAGGATCGGGTAAGTAAGGTTGATCTCCTCTTTTCAATAAGAAAAAAGGTGTCATGACAATTTGTTCGAATGTGAGGTCTACAGGAGTATTGGGTCCTCTCAGTGCGGGTCTGCAAGTATCTGAAAGATCACAGATGTCACGGATTGTAATAGGGAAGGAATGTAGTTCTTTGAGTTCATAGTTCAATACTTCGTTTCTCGCATGCATTTCTATGCGCTGGGTTGGGCTGAGTCCAGGAAAGAGCTCATTTGCATCGTCTCCATCCAGGGCAAAAACTCGAATCGTCATCAAAGTGCTATTTAAAAGGTGTTCCTTTTTATTACCTAAAAACGCTGTATGGAGTCGGAGGGAAATCGGAACCGCAATTTGGACCCGAGCGTCGTTAAATTCATGCACGTATTTTACCGTTTGGATATGGCCTGGTGGGCGTGCAGGTTTGTTGCAGGATCGAGGTGTTTCCCACACTCCTGAAGGAGAAAGGAAGAGGTAGTGATCGAGGTCATCTGCATCTTCCTTGGGATTATGGGCTAATCCTTCGATGTCACTGTAGTTTGAAAATAACAGCCAAGGTGTAAAAATTTCAGCAGTGACTCTGCCATCCTGAGGCCATTCCCCCACATGCAGCACTGCAAACAAGCTCGGAGAGCGCAATCCCAGCGCAAGGCAAAAAAGAAAAAGAAAGCGAGAGTGGAGTTTCATGGTCTTTCCTTTATTCTGCTTTTGCTTTAATGATGTAGCGAAGTGCAAGAGAGGGTTGCATATTGTTGTGGGGTTGATTCAGGCCTTTGTCTTGAACGGTGATGTTAGAGTGGCTACCGAATATGGAAATATGAGCATGAGATCCCTTTGTATTTACTCCTTGATCATAGATTCCAAAATCACCTCCATCAAGATTGTGGTCGGCCCTTGTGCAGCGCCCCTCTCCGTGGTTGGCGGTTACATGCTGTCCATGAGAATGCCCAGGGTCATTTACTCCATGTCCATGTCCAGGGTCGTTCACATCGTGACTATGCTGAGGCATCTCTGCCTCAGTGAGCACGTGGGTTTCATTTCCGAATTTTTTACCTAATTCGCGATTACTTAATTGATCTCCCTGTCCTACTCCGACAATCGCTCTTCCTCTGAGATCCGGTAAGCGAAATTGAGCGGGCTGTCCTGCAGCAGCCTGGGCATCTGTATCATTTGCAAAGGTGCCCCCCAGGGTTTGGAATAAAAGAGGATACTCGGTAGTGTTGACTAGGGATCCATCACAGGCGAGATATCCTGTCGGAACAGAGCCTAGACCAGCATAGGGAATGATGGTGCCGATGGGGATGACACTTTTCATTTCATCTCGGAGGGTTTGGATCTGAGCAAGGACTTTCTCACAGCGCTGTTTGGCGGATTCTGCTGCAAAAGAATTTATAGCTGTTCCAAAAAATAACAATGACACAATGATTCTTACGATTAAAGACATAAACGGATCTACCTTACT
>CAIYTD010000329.1 GCA_903928955.1 Oligoflexia bacterium
GCGCCTTCCCCTGGAATTCCGTCTACTCCAAAAGGAGGAATAATATTCCCAACATTACGAACGATAAAAAGCTCACCGGGATCTGTAGAAGTAATTAGATTTGGATTAATTCTGCTATCTGAGCACGTGATAAAGAGGGTATGAGGATTTTGACCTTTTGCAAGATTTTTAAATAAAGTCTGATAGCTTGAATGTAATTCTTTCCGGAATCTTTCAACTCCATAGGCTAATCTATTTAAATTAGACGAATGAGTACTCTTCTCTAAAACATTCATGACCTCTATTTCATTCGAGACAATATGAGACATAATATGGCCATCTTCATCTAATGGACAAATTACTTTGCGACACTCTGGAGACAACCCTTTTACTGCAAACTTGAAGTTTTTTTCTCGAAGATGCTTGAGTAACTTAATTAATTGGGTTGCTCCTGTTGAATCCACTAATTTTACAGCTGATAAATCAATGATAATTCCTTGAGTAGGATCAATACCTTCTAATTTCGATTGAATAAATTCTATTTTCGAGGACGATAAAAGAGTTAAAGGACCATCTATAGAAAATAGAGAAGGCCCCTCTGAATCAAAAATATGAACCATTGTATGAGTACGACCAAACCGCACTAGTCCAATAATGAAAGCAGCAATAACGCCTGCCTGTACTCCAAACACTAAATCTATAAAAAAAACAGTAAAAAAAGTAATAACATAAACAAGCGCATCACTTTGTGAAGATCTCCAAAGTTTAATAAATTCTCGTGGATGAAGCATCCGCAATGAAACGGACAAAAGAACTCCAACCAACACTGCAATCGGAATCCTGTTAATTAATGGTGTTAAAAAATATACTGTAAATACCAATAAAATTCCATGAATAATAGCTGCACGACGGGTCTTAGCACCTGCCTGGATATTTAAAGCAGATCTTGCAATAACACCTGTAACTGGAATTCCTCCAAACAAAGAAGAAGCAATATTTCCTAATCCTTGTCCAATTAATTCCTGATTTGGATCATGTCGACCTTGAGTAAGTTTCTCCACAGTACTCGAAGAAAGTAATGTTTCTAACGATGCAAGACTAAAAACTATTAGTGTGGTACCTAAGAGGTTAATTAGGCTTTGCTGAGATAAATCTAGTAGCTTTAGACTAGGCAACGAATAAGGAATACTTCCAATCGTTTGCACATCAATCCCCATCGCAAAAATCACAACTGATGGAATAAAAACTGCAATCAATGGTGCTGGAAGACGAGGAAAAGAACGGGGTAAAATAAATATAATGGCAATAGTACTCGCTGTAACACCTAATGAGCGGATCTGAGCTGCAAAGAATAATTCTCGAATATGAGTCAGTACATCTATAATATGAGATGGTTCGGGAGAAGAAAAACCTAAGGCTCGAGGAAATTGACCCACGAATATAATGGCTCCAATTCCTGCAGTAAATCCAGCAATAACTGGGGCAGGGACATATCGGGCAACTTGACCTAAGCCTAAAACTCCCGTCATGAGTTGAAGTAAACCACAACCCAATCCCACAACTAATACACAACCTAAACCGTAATCTTGAACAATAGACGCAATCAATACAGCCATTGCAGCTGCTGGACCACTGACAGCCAGAGGAGTTCCTCCAAATAAACTACAGATAATACTAGCTACAATAGCTGTAACGAGTCCAATAACCGGAGCTACTCCACTAGCTAAAGCAATTGCTAATGAAAGAGGTACTGCAATACAAGCTACCGTAACACCCGCAATGAAATCATGCTTAAGGTCTTTTATATTAAATAAATTCTTCCATTCAGGCAATAAATGCCCTACTCCAAGGTCATATTTAGTTTTTTCTTTTTTTTTCATAGTTTATCATCCATAAATTCGCGCAAGACTCTAAAGTATCGTTATCTAAAAAACTAAAATTATTGAAAAACCCCTCTATGTAAGTATATTTACTCTGCGAACAAAACAACTCAAAAAGAGATCTATTATGATCCTTAATAACTTTTTGCTTTCAAAGGGGTTTTCAAATGAATTTATGGCAGGAAATTCTAATGATGTTGGGTTTAGGACTTTTCGTAGGAATTTTTTCTGGGCTATTTGGAATAGGCGGTGGGATAATACTTATACCTATTTTAGTACTACTCTTAGGCTATTCTCAAGTTGCAGCAACAGGAACTTCTCTTATTGCTCTTTTACTTCCTGTAGGATTTTTAGCAGTATTAGAATATTACAAGGCGGGAAAATTAGATGCTAGCAATATTAGAACCGGTTTATTTATTTCTATTGGAATGTTCTTAGGCGCCTATATAGGTGCCAAATTTGCTCTCCAAATGCCAGCAACGATCCTTCGGAAAAGCTTTTCTGGCTTTTTAGTTCTTATTGCCTTGCGTCTATGGCTTTTTTAACATTGCATCTCGCAACTTAAGTATCAGCTGTTAATCCAGAAAAAAAATCATTTCCTTTATCGTCTACAATAATAAAAGCTGGAAAGTCCTTCACCTCAATTTTCCAGACAGCTTCCATACCTAATTCAGGATATTCTAGGACCTCTACTTTACGAATACAATCTTGTGCTAATCGAGCAGCTGGACCACCAATGGAACCCAGATAAAATCCTCCATGCTTTTGACATGCCTCGGTTACCGCTTTGCTTCGATTACCTTTTGCAAGCATAATGAGACTTCCACCTAATGACTGAAATAAATCTACGTAAGAGTCCATTCTTCCCGCTGTAGTCGGGCCAAAAGATCCTGAAGCATATCCCTCGGGGGTCTTCGCGGGACCTGCATAATAGACCATTGAATTTTTCATATATTCAGGCATTCCATTACCCTTTTCAATTTGTTCCTTAATTTTTGCATGAGCAATGTCTCGCGCTACAATCATCGGCCCGCTCAAAGACAACCGTGTTCGAACGGGATATTGAGAAAGAATTTTTCGAATTTCTGACATCGAACGAGTAAGATCAATTGGAACGACCTCACCTTCAAAATCTTTATCAACGAGCTCTGGCAAAAATTGAGCTGGATTTGTTTCAAGCTGCTCTAAAAAAATTCCTTTGGATGTAATTTTTCCAAGTGCTTGACGATCTGCTGAACAGGATACTGCAATTCCAATAGGGCAGGATGCACCATGACGAGGAAGACGAATTACTCTGACATCATGACAGAAATACTTACCACCAAACTGTGCACCTATACCCGTTTTTTGAGTGAGTTCAAAAATCTTTTTTTCAAACTCAATGTCACGAAAACCACTGCCTAGCACATCCCCCTGCAAAGGAAGTGCATCTAAATAACGTGCAGAAGCAAGTTTAGCTACTTTGAGACAATACTCAGCTGAAGTACCACCTATCACAATTGCAAGATGATAAGGAGGACAGGCGGCCGTACCTAAAGTTTTTATCTTCTTTTCAAAGAAATTAATAAGGGATTGTGGGTTCAAAAGTGCCTTTGTTTCTTGAAAAAGGTAACTTTTATTGGCTGAACCACCACCTTTAGCCATAAAAAGAAATTTATACTCATTTCCTTGGGTAGCATAAAGTTCAATTTGAGCTGGCAAATTGGTTCCTGTATTTACTTCTTTATACATATCTAACGGTGCTAATTGAGAGTATCTTAAATGAGAAGTTTGGTAAGTCTGAAAAATACCTCGAGCAATCGCTTCTTCGTCGTTAATGCCAGTATAAACATTTTGACCCTTTTTACCTATTACGATAGCAGTTCCAGTATCCTGACAAGACGGAAGTACAAATCCTGCAGCGATATTCGCATTCTTCAATAGCTCAGTTGCGACAAACCGATCATTAGAAGATGCCTCTGGATCATCTAAAATCTTACGAAGTTGACCAAGATGACTCGTCCGAAGTAAATGCGCTATATCTCGCATTGCCTCTCGAGCTAGTAAAGACAGCCCTTCAGACTCAATTTTAAGAAAAGATACTTTAGGACCAGTGAGTTCAGAAATAAAGTCTTCAGTAATGAGACGATAAGGAGTTGTATCTTCTGCAACAGCTAAGGGCAAGATTTCACTAAACTGAAATGAATTCATAATTGCTCTGGAGTCTAACACAAAAAGATGTGTTTTTATATACTCACTTTATTATATTATCTATTAATGATTAATAACAATAGCCTTTCTAGTTAAATATCCGATCCCAAATCATTTTTTGACCTCGATTTCGATCATGTAAAATAGCTCCTTAAATTTCTGAATGCGAGCTAGCCCAGAGAATCTCTATATCTACATAGACTTTAGGGAAAAATTAAATTTGAATCTACCTAATTCTACCAGATCAGAAATTACCCAGTACCAAGCTTAGTCTACGAGAAAAGCCATTATAAAACCAAAGAGATTAAACTTTCCACATGCTCCAGCTCCGCCCGACCACTCCCAGCCATCTTAGTCGCCCAGCTACCTATGTAATGCAAAATGCTGCAAAGGAATGAATGGACGAATTTTAGATTTTTGGAGAATACTTAATTCTCTCTGAATCATTATTAGAGTTATTACCCTCTATTTGATGCGCAGCTGTAGCTGCACACCAGTTAAAATTAGACAAGAATTTTACCCATTGTGCCAACAAAGCATTGCTGTGAGGCAACTTGACTAAAAATCAACAAAATTAAAAAATTTTTAATTTTCATAATCGAGACAATAAGTGGACATTAAATCCTAATAAATACGATTTGAATGGATTACTTTGCAAAAAATTCAATCTATGATCGGATATTGTCTAAGTAATTTTAACATAATAAAAGCTACTCCTTTGAAAGGGGAAACTAATGAAAAAGTTGTCCATTCGGTTCCTATTTATCTTTTTTTGGGCATCTCAATCCGCTTTTGGATGGGAGATTTTACCTGATCAAGCACCAATACCTAAAAACAATCCTATGAGTGCAGCTAAAATTGAATTAGGCAAAAAGCTTTTTTTTGATGCCCGACTTTCAAAAACAAACAAAATATCATGTAATAGCTGTCACAATGTTATGGAAAACGGAACAGATAATCAGCCTGTTTCTACAGGCATAAACAGCCTAAAGGGAAACCGTAATTCTCCTACTGTTTGGAATGCAGCATTCTGGAAGGTCCAATTCTGGGATGGCCGAGCTCAAAGTCTAGAAGAACAAGCAAAAGGACCAATGATTAATCCCGTAGAAATGGGTATGGACAGTCACAATGCAGTGATTGAACGCATTTCAGCAATAAGCGGCTACAAAGCTCTATTTAAAGATATATTTGGCGAAAGCAACCCTATTACCATTGAGTACGTCGTTCAAGCTATTGCCGCATACGAGCGGACCTTAATTACTCCAGAAAGTGCATTTGATCTATACTTGAAAGGAGATAAAAAAGCTCTCAAAGCAAATGCGCTCAGAGGAATGCATTTAGTAAAAACCATTGGA
>CAIYTD010000330.1 GCA_903928955.1 Oligoflexia bacterium
AACTAAATTAAATCGTTGATGATAAGAGGAACGAACATTGGGAAAACTCAAAGCCAGATCTGCTGCCCGCTCCAGATCATTAAAATCCAAAACACCTCTCCGACGCTTGAGTCTTTCATATTTTTCAATGACATAACGTCCGACTTGCTCGAGAGCGATTGCAATGGGATCTTCGTTTTGAGAAAGAGCAGGAAGAACTCCAAACGAAAACAAATCCCTCACTCTCCTCAAAAGAGCAGCCAAAGTGTCTCGTGTTTCTCGATCTAAAAGTCTTTCAAAGCTTGTTCGAATTTCTTCGGGCAAGTCCTCCATCCATAGTCCTTCGATGACCTTTTGCCAAAGAAGTTGAGAATCTGAATCTGTTAAAATTGTTTCTTCTCCATCGAGTCCAGATTCTTTTGGAAATTCACGAATCACGGCTGCGCAAAGCCCATGAATGGTCATGACCCAATGAGGCTGAAGTGAACCCGGGCCTTGCAACTCAAGAAGCGTATCAAAAAGTTTCGACTTTAAATCACCCGCAGAACGCTCCGTAAAAGAAACAGCAACAAAACGGCTCTTAGGATGCAGTCGCATGAGTTGTGCGCACTTTTCAACGAGAGTGGTTGTTTTCCCAGAACCTGCTCCAGCAAGAACAGCAAGCCCTTCTCCCCAGGTATCGATCACTTTTTGCTGTTCCGGGGACGGAGTGGGTTTCAACATGCGTCAGAGATCTGCCTTCTGAATCCACACAAATCACTAACTGCGCACCGAGCACATTCTTTTTCTTTCTTTTCTACGTTGGGACGGGCATCAAACTGCCCTCGTAAAAATCCTTGAGCGCTTTGAATGATTTTTTCTTCTAAAGAATTCCAAACTTCTTCCGGAGAAAGAGGGATCAAGCTCTTTGAGTTCGAACGGACTTGAGTTAACTTCCCCAGTTCTTTCCCATTATAGGATGGAAAAAAAATTCCACTCTTTCGACTTCCTTTTCGATCTAGTTCGATAAATTGACATCCTAAAATAGATTTCCCTGTCTGATTACGTACTGCCAATGCATAAAAAGGAAGTTGCAGGCGATAGCCTCGTTCCACTAGATCGACTCCATGAGGAACGGTACCCGAAGTTTTATAGTCGATAATAAAGAGGCCTTCTGCATGAGCATCCACACGATCCGGCTGCCCTACAATCGAAAATGCAGGCGATAATTCCGGATATTGCAGTTGAAAATGCTTACTATCCAAGCTAATGGGTTCCGTCTGAGCCCTTTCTAAATATTCTCTTTCTTTTTCACAAAAAACACCTAAAACAAAACACAATCGCGATTGAACATAAGCCTCGATGCGACGACTTCTGATTAAACCTTTTGGCCTGCGCGTAAGCCACGCCCTTTCCAAAGCTTCACGAGGAGAAAGTGTAAACTGCCGATTCCCATCCAGCGACCTCATGAGTAAACGGACTGCCTCATGTAAAAGATTCCCTCTCATTTCAGGCCAAAGCTCAGAATCAGGCTCACGAATATCCTTCAAACCCCAACGGTGGTAAGCCAGCGCCTGAAAAGGACAACGGCTGTAACGATCGACTGCAGTTGCACTCAGCTCATTCCACCTTTTACCGGCTAATTGCCTGGGTTCAGATAATAAGACTTCCTGAGGCTGAATAGGCCTGAATACGCTATAGCTTTTTAAGAACCGAGGATGCGCACCTTTCTCTTGGGGAAACTCCGGAAAAGCATCTGGAGTAATCAACTGGAGTTCCTTTAAAATCGGAACAATCGATTCGCGCTCCCGCCCATCGACATCATACTGACAATCCAAAAAAAAGACTTTTTCAGCGCCTGAAATCCATGATTTTAAAATCTTCAGCCTCTCGTCTCGAATTTGTGCAGCAGATCTCACTGCAAATTCCATGGCAAGGAGCTCTTTTTCTCTTTCATTAAACCAATAACTTCCGCTCCCTTTCCCATCGAGCCACAATGCTGGCATTCCTAAAATCCAAACTTTTTTAATGGGTCGAAGCGGAGCTTGTTGAAGACGAAAAATCTGGATTCCACCCAAAGGTTTTAAGGGATCGATCGGAGGAGAAGCTTCATTGAGTCGCCCCTGAAGTCGCTCTAGCCAAAATAATGCAGGAGCCTTTTTATTTTCCTGCCCCACCCTTGCAATATCCTCTACAAATGCGCTCCATAAACCCTCAAAAAAAGAATTGATCCAATATCTGCGAGAATCAGCTCCAATCTGCTCTTTCAAAATTTTAAGATGACTCCTTGAAATTTCCTCGCAGGTTTTTCGTCCCCCCAACTCTTGATTCAACGCATAAAGGAGAGAATGAGCTGAAGCGAGTAGACCTCCAGAATAGGAAGCGAGCCCATTTCGAATGCCCCGCCCATTGATTTCAATAACCCAATCCGAAAATTCTTTAGAATGAGGGTACCCATGTAACCAGGAAATCACTCGCCTGCGTTCAAAATTCAGTCCAATCACCTCCAGCGGCAAGAGCGCCCACTTAATCGACTCATCCCATCTTAATCGAGTGGGATCACGCGGATCCGCTAAAGGGATTCCCCTCGACTCGAGAACTCTTCGCAAGCTTCTTCTCATCATAGGTACATCAGGAATTAAGATAGCATGGTCATTCGGATTAAAATCCATGAGCTCATCTGCCAAAAATTCAGCTGCATGATCTAAAGTATGCCACATTTGCCATTCTATTTTAGCCGGAATGGAATGAGAAAAGGAGAGTTCCGAGTTAAAACCCGAGCAAGAACGAACGGTCACTTCACGTCCTAAAACATCCCAAAATTCTCGTTCTAAACTCTCCGGAGTTTGAATAGATAAAATCCAAACTTCTTGAGGCTTTGAAACCCGAGCTGGCCAGCCATTTTCGAGACTTTTCAGAGCGCAACGCATCAGCAAAGGTAAATCCATCCATCCCGATGCCTCGAGCCAGGCTTCATAAGCAAACGTGAATCCTCTCAGCTCAGTTCTCAAAAGGTTTGGCCCACAAGCTTGACGGAGCCTCTCCTCAAAGACTTCTTCTTCTTCAGAATGCGCAAACGCCATTCGACCCATTTGGATCGCCAAATCTAAGCGTTTCAAAAAATTTTTTTGCCGCCTCATTCTTTTAAGTTCTGGCATCCCAGCTAAAATCCGAGGCTCAGAAACGAGAACTCTGAGAACTTCCTGCCGAGAAAAAGTACCTAAAAATCGATCCCCAGCGATTCCCATTATTTTAAGACAAAGCTCTGGAAGAGTTCCTATCGCATCTCGAACAAACCCTCGCCCTTGAGATAAGAGAAGAGACTTCACATCTTCGCGAGCATATCCACTTCCCACACAGAGCCAAATTTCAGGGCTAAGTCCACAAACTCGATCCAGGGGGATATGATCCAAAAAGGAATGCATCAATGTTTAAAATACCTTCGACCGATCAAACAAACGTGCGGACATGCATCGCCTCCTGATAGGCATTCTCAAAAAGAGCTAATCCCTGACCAGGAGCACTGGCTCGCCCAGGTTGGACTGTCCACTCAGGGTGTGAAGTCCATCTCACAAACGACTCAGGATGCGGCATAAGACCAAAGATTCTTCCAGTGGGATCGCAGAGTCCAGCTAACCGTTCTTCGCTTCCATTGGGATCTCCCTCATATCTTAAGCAACTCACTCCTAACCGCTCCATCTTTGCAAAAGTCTCGGCTCTTCGATCAGAGGAGATAATAATTCTTCCTTCTGCATGGCGAATCGGTAAATCCACAGTACCGAGGCCCTTTAACCAAATACAGCGGTTTCCCGATGGAGTCACCTTTATCCATGAGCTAATAAATTTACCCTGAATATTATTAGTAATGGATATATCTTTCCCAAAAATCCCCATCCGAATAAGTACTTGAAAACCATTGCAGATGCCTAAGACCAGACCACCTCTCAATGCATAGGCATTCAAATCCCATCCGAGTTTATATTGTATTTTAAGCGCAAAAACTTTACCCGCGGTCAAGTTATTCCCAAAAGTAACACCACCGGGCAATGCAAGAACAGAATACTCATTACAGAGAGTATCGAGACTCATTTGATCTAAAATCAGATCGTTAATAGCGCGTATATCCACGTCAAATTTTGCCATACGAAATGCTTGTGCAGTCTCGATTTCACAATTAATTCCGTCTCCCGAAAGAACCAATACTTTTGGCTTTTGTGTTCTCACTCCCAGTACCCTTCTTTCATCCATGCAGATCGAATTTTCTTCAATTCAACGCTGATGCTAGGCTCTGGACTATTCTCAGAGTAAACCTCTAAGCTATCCTGATTCTCAACAACTCCTAAATAAATAAATGGAATTCCTAAATCTCGCCATTCTGACTCCATTGCATTTTTATCATCTGTTGATGTAGTTGCAACAAAGGAGTGAAATCCTTCTCCAAAGAGAAACTCCCAAGAATGGAAATTTTCAGGAACCGTCAAAACGGCGCCAAATCCCCTTCCCAACAAACACTCCGCCACAGCAACGAGAAGCCCTCCCTCTGAAATGTCATGAACGGACTTCAATCGAGTTTGTGATTTTCCTGTTGCTCCTCCGAGCCATCGATAAACAAGCAGGGCGGTTTTCCAATCAGGAGTCCCCACCCGAACATTGCCCCATTGCGGTGCAATAGAATGAAACTCAGAACCCAAAAGCCCAAATTTTCCAGGGCCCAAAAGGTAAATGCAATCCCCGACAGATTTAAAATCAGCACTTCGAGCGCATTTGATATCTTTGACTTTTGCTAGAGCAGTGATCAAGAGAGTAGGAGGAATAGAGATCAAAACGGATTCCCCCCCTTGCTTGCCACGAAAGTCATTCTTCATACTCTCTTTGCCTGAAATAAAAGGAGTCGATAAAGCCAACGCCGCTTCCCTCATGCCATAGCAAGCCCGAACCAAACCTGCTGTCTGGAGCGGGTCACCAACCGGATCAGGCCAACAAAAATTATGCACTAAAGCCAATAAAGACTCGGGAAGTCCAAACTCTGCCCCTACACATAAAACATTTCGCACGGCTTCATCCACCGCAGCCTGGGCCATAATCCAAGGATCAATAGCTGATAGGAGAGGATGAATTCCGCAACCCACAGCAAGACCCACATCCGAGTTCGACTTAGGCTTAATCACCCCAGCATCATTAGGACCGCTCAAAGAGTGTGGAGTTCCAGGACAAGTCGTATGTAAGGGTTTGATCACACTCATCCCTTGGACCTCGTGGTCATATTGACGAATCAGCCACTCCTTAGACGCAATATTAGGGCGACCCAAAAGAGATAATAAAATCTGCCCTGCAAGAGGCTGAATCGCCTCTGAACTGCTTTTTTCTAAAGGCAACAACGGAGTCCATTTCGCTTCGAGCTCTAAACGAGGAACGCCATGGTGTAAGAATTCCAGATCGATACTTGCGACTCTTTTTCCTTCATAGGCAACCTCAAATCTTCCACTCTGCCTGAATTCACCCAAAGGACTCACTTCTACACTCCGTCGATCAGCAAGCGATAAAAAAGCAGCTAACTTCTCAGGAGCAACGGCTACCGTCATTCTTTCCTGAGACTCACTGATCAAGCGTTCATACGGCTTTAAGCCAGGGTATTTAACCTGAGCCAGACTGACATCCATCCAGGCTCCGTTTGAAAGACGCGCCAATTCACCCACAGAGGCGGATAGCCCACCCGCTCCATTCCCTGTAATGGCTCGATAAAGCCCTAAATCTCTGGCCTCTAAAAGAAAATCAGACATTCTTTTTTGATGAATAGGATCTCCAAGCTGAACAGCCGCTAAAAGCGACGACTCATCAAGAGCTAAGGATGAAAATGTAGCTCCATGAATTCCATCTTTTCCTATTCTCCCCCCTACCATACAAATGCGATCGCCTGGAGCAATCTGTTTCGTTTCACAGGGAATTCCAACACTTTTGCGCGGCATTATTCCCGCTGAGCCACAGTAAACCAATGGTTTGCCTAAATACCGGACATCAAAAACAAGAGCACCATTCAGGATGGGAATCCCACTCTTACTTCCTCCATGCTCAACCCCTTGCCTCACCCCGTCCAAAATACGTCGAGGGTGTAAAATGCGATCAGGCAAAGACTCAGTATAATCGGAAGGAGCAACGCAAAGCACATGGGTATTAAACAGCGGCTTTGCACCCAATCCACAGCCCAATATATCGCGATTAACTCCCATCATCCCAGTCAATGCCCCACCATAAGGGTCTAAAGCCGATGGAGAATCATGCGCTTCTACTTTTATGCAAAAAGCATCTTCTTCATCAAAGGCACAAATTCCTGCATGACCTTCCAATACGGAAAGCAACCAGGGCTGAGAAACCTCGGAAGTTGTACTGGAAATAGTACATTTAAATAAGCCATCAATTTTATTTGGAATTTTAACGGAAGTTTTTTCCGACTCAGAATAACAAATTTTAGCATTAAATATTTTATGTTTATAATATTCAGACCAGGTTTGTGCAATCATTTCTAATTCAACGTCAGTAGGAGCGCCTAGCCCGAGAGTTTCACGCAACTCTTTTTCCTCATGACTCGAAAAGTAACTTCGAATGGCCTTCATTTCTTCTAAAGAAAGTGCCCATAACTTTTTCCGACTCAGCTCTTGCAAGGCATCATCACTAAGGCCCTCCAGCTCAATCGTCTCTACTCGATCGGATCCTCGGGGCATCAGACGAGGAAGGTCATGCTTCACTCTTTCTTGATGAAAACGATCATTCTGCTTCAGTCCTTCTTCTGTAATAAGAGTCCAAGTCTCAACCGTTTCATTGCAAAAAACATCTCTTGCAAGACCAGCAAGAGTATCTTCATCTAAATCGGTTCCTTCAATAATCCATAATCCCCCGCTCGAAGCTCGAGCCTCGGGAAATTTTCTTCCCAAAACAATCTCAAAGGCTTCTAAGAGCGTTTTACCAGCAGCATCAGTAACACCTTGACGAAACCGACGCTCCATTCCCCAAAATTTTCCAGGACGATTGGGAGCGTGCTCCATTAGATCAAAAAGCCCCCCTGTTTTTCCGGCCGCTGAAGGAATTAAATTTCCTGTGAACATCCACTGTAAAACAGGGTCCCAACAAACTTGAGAGATAGCCGGAATCAACTCTTCCCGAGATGAGGGAATATCGATCCAATAAACGTCCAAAAAACGAGCCCATCGGATCTGAGCACGAATGGGTGGATGCGCTATCTCAATCCGACGGAGAAAGCTCTGAGCTGGAGCATCTGAAAGATAAGGAAGGCCTGCGACTTCAATTCTTGCGAACACAAAGCCGCCCTTCGACTAAAGCACCACTCAAGGGATAAATAGGGATCATATGTGTCTATCCCATATC
>CAIYTD010000331.1 GCA_903928955.1 Oligoflexia bacterium
CCCTACACGACGCTCTTCCGATCTGCTTTGAATTTAGAACTTTTTTCAAAAAAATCGCCTTCAGCAGCTGTAACTGCAGTAAAAGTGCCGTCTATAATTAAAGACGGCAAACAGATTTCAAAAATAATGAGAGAAAAATATGGAGTTACCATTACAGGTGGCCAAGACGAACTAGAAGGTAAAATTTTCAGATTATCGCATTTAGGGTATTGTGATCGTTTCGATATTACAACTGAAATTTCTGCCCTTGAATTAACTCTACACGATTTAGACTATCCTATTCAATTTGGAATAGGAGTAGGTGCTGTCTTAAAAACTTTCTCAGAAGGATAAATAAAAAATGAACGTTGTGGTAGTTGGGGCGCAATGGGGTGACGAAGGCAAAGGTAAAGTTGTTGATCTTTATAGCGCTAAAGCCGACTATATTGTCCGGTATCAAGGAGGAAACAACGCTGGTCATACTCTCGTAGTAGGTGGCAAAAAAACTGTTTTACATCTCATTCCAAGCGGAATTCTACACCCAGGAAAAATCTGCCTCATTGCAAACGGAGTCGTTTTCGATCCGACAGTTTTTTTTGAAGAAATAGAGTCCCTTCAAGTCGCCGGAGCTCTCAGCAGCGCTCCCTATGAAGCCATTCGAGTCAGTGAAAGGGCTCACGTCATCCTTCCCTACCACCGACTCCTAGATCGCCTACGAGAAGAACATGCTGCAAAAGATCAAAGTAAAATTGGCACTACTGTCCGAGGGATAGGTCCGTCTTATGAAGACAAAGTAGCCCGAAGAGGAATTCAAGTCATTGACCTGCTCCGCCCGGAACTTTTGCATTCCAAACTCAGGCGTGCCATTGAAGAAAAAAATATCCTCCTGGAACATCTTTTTCATACTGAAAAAGTGGAAATCGAACCCATTTACGAAGAATGCCTGAAATTAGGAAAACGCTTAAAACCCTACGTTGCCGATGTGAGAGCCATTTTGACAACCGCTATTCAGAACAAGCGCCCGATCCTTTTCGAAGGTGCTCAAGGGACTCTGCTCGATGTCGATCATGGAACCTATCCCTTTGTGACCTCTTCTAATACGGTAGCAGCAGGAGCATTAGCAGGCTCAGGAGTAGGACTCCATGCTGTTGGAAGCGTCATTGGAATTACCAAAGCTTATACCACTCGAGTCGGGACAGGACCGTTCCCTACCGAAATGGAAAAAACGGAACCTCAAATTGCCGATAAAATTCGAAAAGTAGGAGGAGAATTTGGAGCCACTACAGGGCGCCCTCGCAGGACCGGATGGCTCGATCTCGTTGCACTCAAATATGCCGTCGAAGTCAATGGCCTCACAGGAATAGCACTGATGAAGGCGGACGTACTCCAAGGCTTGGATTCCATTAAAGTCTGCACTTCCTATCGATTAGCGGGAACCTTTCTCTATGATCTCCCCTCTTGCATCGAAGATCTCGAAAACGTGGAGCCTGTCTATAAAACTTTTCCTGGATGGGGTCCCTATGACCCTAAAAAGATAAAGGCAGTCGCAGATTTGCCTAAAGAGCTTCAGGTTTATATGGATTATATTGAAAAATTTACAGGAATTCCCATTGTTTTAATGAGTACGGGTGCTGGCAGAGAGGAAACTCTTCTTCTTTCTTATCCGTTTTGACCCCGTTTTGACCTGGGACAAATATTTCTCTCTCGCGTTGAATTCTTCCAGAAAAACTGGTGAGCCATGATGGATTCGAACCATCGACCCTCACATTAAAAGTGTGATGCTCTACCGACTGAGCTAATGGCTCCCGTACTTTCAAAAGAGATAGTTTGACCTACCAAATACTTGACGCAAGTGCAAGTACTCTCGTTAAAAATAATCAAGCCGCATTTTCTACTCAGCTCTCAATGCTTCAATGATTTCCAATTTCTCCGCTCGAATTGCTGGAGCTAATCCACTCAAAACACCTACAGTCACGATAGAACCTACAGACAAAAAGACAGCAGAAGGGAATAAAATCCATTCGAATCGGAGGCTCGGAACAAATCGGGTGGCTCCAAAAATCAGTAGTTCATAAGCACAAAATCCCAAACCCACACCGATCACCCCAGCACCACTGCAGATTGCCATAGATTCCAGCAGGACTTGAAATCGAATACTCCGATGGGTAGCTCCCAATGCCTTTCTGATTCCAAATTCCTTCATGCGCTCACTGAGACTCCATTGTCATAGAGATTTTCATTGATGCCCAAGCTGAGGGCACTGTACCAGGGGGCAGTCGTATTGGGAGAGATCAGTGTATAGGTGCCGTTGATGGGGATATTATTTTGGAGACCATAAGAAGAACTGAAATCCAGCGATGGCAATAACTTCGCTATTGCATTTTTATACTCCCATCCTCGAATAACCTGACTTTTTTTAGCACTGTCCATCAGTGGCGAGGACCTCACTGCATAATCAATGGCTTGCGATAAAGTAAGCGCATTCAGACCAGCATGGGAGGGCTGGCATTCAAATGCTAAAAAAAAGAAAATAATAGGGATCATTCGCATTTTCTTGACTCACTCGCTGAAGTTGGTGATATCAGGGTTTATGAATTTTACAAATTCTTTGGTCACTGAGCTTTCAGACAAGCATCTTTTAAAACATGCGTTTTACCAAGCCTGGAGCAATGGCACTCTTCCCCTGGAGACCTTGCAATTATACTCTGAGCAGTACTACCACCATGTCAAAGCTTTTCCTCGATACCTAAGCGCAACCCATTCCAACTGCGATCTCATTCAGGCCAGGCAATTACTCCTGGAAAATCTGATAGACGAAGAGAAAGGGTCTGAAAATCACCCCGAGCTTTGGCTCAGATTTGCCGAAGGCCTCGGCACCACTCGAAGCCAAGTCGAAAACGCAGAGCTACTCCCAGAATCCAAGAAACTGGTAGACACTTTTTTTCAAGCCTGCCGCAGTTCCTATGCTGCTGGATTAGGTGCACTTTTCGCTTATGAGCACCAAATACCAGAAATTGCAGCTTTTAAAATGGAAGCTCTTCAAAAACATTATTCTATTCAAGACTCCTCAACACTCTCCTTCTTTGACGTTCATCGACAAGCAGATGTTTATCACACAAAAGCATTGAGCGAATTAATGGAAGACTTAGCTCCAGAAGAAAAAAACCTTGCACAAAAATCTGCTCGAGTCACTGCCGAACAGCTTTGGAAATTTTTAGATGGAATCCAAAAAACCCTTCCTTAGCACTCTCGCACTGCATGGTCTTAGATTAGAAGTACGACTCGGATGCCACGCTGAAGAACGTCAAAAGCCTCAGTACGTCAGATTTGATGTAAAAGTTCGCTTTACCACTCTCCCACTCGGTTGCACGAGCGACTCCTTGAGTGACACTGTCTGCTATGCACAATTAAGCGATGCCATTCGAAAAATCTGTCACATACAGGAATACCGTCTCATTGAACATTTGGGTTGGCGCGCATTTGTAGCATTAAAAGAAATCATTCCTCAGAGCACGCAACTTTGGTTAAAAATACTCAAAGAAAAGCCTCCTGTTGCGGATCTCCAGGATGGAACGAGCTTCTGTCTAGGAGATTGGAACGAAGCAGGATGAATGATTGTATTAGGTTTAGGCAGTAACTGCGGTGATCGACTCCGCTTTTTACGCAAAGCAATCCAGAATCTGAAATCTCGGCAGATATCGCCTCAAGTCGATGTTTTGGCGATTTCACCCCTCTATGAATCCGATGCACTTTTACCTCCAGGAGCACCTCAAGACTGGAACCAATCCTTTCTCAACTTAGCTGTCCTCTGCAGAACAACCCTCAGCCCGGTTGAGCTTCTCCAGCACATCAAACAAATAGAAGGTTCGATGGGGCGAAAACAGCGAGAACGGTGGGCTCCCAGAGAAATTGATATCGATATTCTCAAAATGCATGCGCTCGTATTTTCCAGCGATCAGCTGCAAATTCCTCACCCCAGCTTAGAGGACCGACCGTTTGCTCTGCTTCCACTAGATGATTTAGTCCCAGAATGGGGTCTTTCCAGGCCTGAATGGAGAAATGCTCCCGAGGAAGAAATTCCTTTTCGAACCCATCGCTCCACCTTTTTTTTGACCGAGCTGATTGGAATTTTGAATATCACACCCGATTCCTTTTCAGATGGAGGGCTCGATCTGAATTCACAAATGACTTTCCAGCGCGCCCTAAAAATGATTTCACAGGGAGTCCGAATACTCGATCTCGGTGCAGAATCCACTCGCCCTCAGGCTATCCCCGTAACTCCTGAGACCGAATGGATGCGTCTCGAGCCCGTCCTGGAATCCCTCCAGTCTGTCTCCTCGCCTATTCGGATCAGCATCGACACCCGACATCCGGAGGTCGCATCGCAATCCATAAAAAAGGGAATCCATTGGATCAACGATGTCACTGGTCTAGAAAACCCAGAGATGCAAAGAGTAGCAGCAGACTCAGAAGTAGACTGGGTCATTATGCATAGCATCACCATCCCGCCGCAAAAAAATAGAACTCTTCCTCTGACAGAAAATCCTACGAGTACCCTCTTGAGCTGGGCAGAGCAACGGATTCATGGCTTAGTCCGTTCAGGAATTTCGCGCGAAAGAATGATCTTCGACCCAGGGATTGGTTTCGGTAAAACAAGGGAGCAGTCCTGGCAAATTTTAAGAGAAATTCGAAAATTTCAAGATTTAGGCGTTCGAATTTTAGTAGGACACTCTCGTAAGTCACTTTTTTCTTCTGTTACCGATCGCCCCTTTCATGAAAGGGATTTTGATACTTCAATGCTCTCGGCGCATTTAGCTGCAAATGGAGTAGACTACCTCAGAGTGCATCACCCTGAGATGAATGAGTCTAGCCTGAAACTCTGGACTCAAATCGATGGGATCAGCCGATGCAAAGATTAAATTATAGCTCTGCCATTGAAGATTTAGAAAGTCGCATCCTCATGCCTCCAGGCGTTCCTAGCCTCTCACCCATGCAAGAAGGAATCAAACGCCTAGGTAATCTCAAGTGGGATCCAAAAAAAATTATTATCGTTGCAGGTACAAACGGAAAAGGATCCGTCTGTGCATCACTCGAAGCACTCCTACTCAGCGCTGGCCAAAAAGTCGGCCTCTATACTTCTCCGCATCTGGAAGAAACCACAGAAAGAATCCGTCTGAATGGAGAAATGATTTCAAAAGAACTTTTTTATGAAATCTACTGCGAAGTTCAAAAGCGAACAGTTGATTTAAATCTCTCGCATTTTGAAATGCTCACGCTCATGGCAGTATGGGCTTTTTTCTGCAGAAATCAGTGTTCTCTGGATTGGGCTATTTTTGAAGTAGGACTAGGAGGAACGTGGGATGCAACAAACGCAATCCCACACCATTACTGCGTGATTACCTCTTTAGGAATGGACCACGAAAATCTTCTAGGCCATTCTATCCAAGAAATTGCATCCAATAAATTTGGAATCATTCACCAGAAAACAACTGTTATCCACACTGCATTTCCAGAAGGAATTCAAACTCTCGCAGATCAAACGTGCACCCAGACTCAGAGCCGCTGGAGAGAAAGTATTTCCTTCCATTTCCAAGTGGAAGAAACAGAATCTGATCCTCTCTTTATTCTAGAAACGGAATGGGGACGCACTCCCCTTTCCCTCCCTGGAAATAGAGGATGCCAAAACGCAGCCACTGCGCTCACAGTCTTTCATGAGCTTGGATTTGATCCGAAAAAATATCTCAAAAGCCTCAGCCAAGTCCATTGGCCAGGCAGAATGGAACGCGTCGACTATCCTCAGATTCCGCTTCCTATTTACTATTCTGGCGATCACAACCCACAAGGTATTGAGAGTTTAATAGAGCTCCTCAAATATTATAAAAAAAAACACCTGCATATTTTAGTGGGAATTGGAAAAGATAAAAATTTGAACGGAATTCTTGAACCTCTTTTTGCATTATCTGAGACTTCCATTTATTTGACTGAAACCTCCTTTCGAGAGCTCCCCTTGGAAAATTATGGCCATTGGCTCAAGCAGGCTATGGGAGCATGGAAAAATCCATTAGAGGCCTTAAACCAGATGATCCTTCGATCTAAACCAAACGATAGGATCCTGGTTACTGGATCGCTTTACTTAGTCGGCTTTCTCAAGCATGAGATGAAGTCTAAATTCATTGCAGGATGAGAAAAAGAAAGTTGAGAAAATCCCTTCAATCAGATACGTTAGCCAAACCTATTATGCTCGCGTGGTGGAATTGGTAGACACGCTGGCCTTAGAAGCCAGTGCCCAAAAGGCGTGGGGGTTCAAGTCCCTCCGCGAGCACCAAAGTTTTAAAGATTAATTAAAGGCTCTTCCCCGAAATGAGGGGCACGAATAGTTTTTGCTACTGTTTAAACTCTAATTGCAAATACCCCATCCCACCCACAAAGCACAATTACTCTTAGCCGGTAGTTTTTAAAATTTCTATATTCATAGGCACTTCTTGATATCATTTCCATTTTTGTATGAAACCCCTCAGTAATTCCGTTATTTTTAGTAAACCGCCACATTCTGACGATCGGCTCAAGCCAGGACTTTAGCTTCAACCCTTTTTTGACTTTTTTTCAAGAGCAGCTGAACACGTTCTTTCCCCTTAAGTTGTTTGAGATAAGTCTTCAAGCTGGCCTCTGACCGCCCCAGGACGACATCAAATACTTTGTGATTCTTAAGATCCACTAGCGTCGTGGCGAAGCCCATCATCAATTCCCAGGACGGAGGGACAATGACGTCCTTCAAGTTCCTTCACACGGTAAGCGACAAAGTCTTGATACCAGCGCTCCACCGTTGATGCACTAATGGAGTGGGACTGCGATAAGCGAATCTGCGTCAAGCTTCCTTGATGAAGATGAAAGACCTCTTGCCGAAACTGTTCCGTTGATCGTTTCTTGGGAAGTATTCCTGGAATCTTAAAAACAAAATAGCGCCCACACTACTTGCACAGGAGCTTGGGATCTTGACCTTCAATAAAACCAACTATTGGTTCCAAATCCCATGCTTAAACGTTCTTTCCCGGGTAGCCTTATTCAGTGTTTCAGCGATGGTATTTTCTTTGGGTAGGGTTGTCATATATTCTGCCGCAAGAACTCGATTGGACAGGCCTTCTAACGCGTAATGAGCCACAGATGTATCTCGGCTGGCGCATAGAATGAGTCCGACAGGTGGATTCTCTCCTTCATGCATCCAATGTTCCTTGGCGTAGTTAATGTAATGAGACCAGGGTAAAGGGAAGCGTTTGGCGACGGCAGCGAAATCCAAATTCCGAGACACTGTCTCGGAAATCTGTTTTTCCGCATAAGCCAAGTAAAACAATCGCATAGTCTGAAGATTATTCCTTTTAAAGTAAATCCTCACTGGAAATTACAATTACTACGGACTCGCAGGAAATCGGCGAAAACTAGAGGATCTTTGGGAGTACGCAAAGCGTCTCTGGAGCAGGTCTTTATCTCGCCGGAGCCAACGAGGATCAGTAAAATGGACTGATCTGAATAAGCTCTTTGAGAAGCATCCTTTGAAAGCACCACGCTTCAAAATTCCTTATAGTAGTCTCCGGAGCTACGCCCGGCATGGGAACGCAAGCGATAAACAAGCCTAAACGGCTTCCCGGAGGCCATTGAGAGAATGCATTTCCTCAGACAAATGCTGTGAAAGTACTTCACCGCCAGTATCGGAAGATAACAAAAACAAAAGGAGCTTTTCCAACGGATGATGCCTTACAAAAAATGCTCTATCTAGTAATACTTGACTTAAAGGGCGGCTTTCGTAGTAAACTACGAGACGCCTATTCTGTTTAACCAATCATTAATTTCCTTCATCAGCACTTCAAGTGATTCAGGCAGGCCCTTGTAACGCTGCCGATGCTGGCTCCAGAAACGCTCCATGTCTGAATTAATCCAACTTGGATGCAGTTGCAGAGAGATCTTACGGACTTTTGCTAATATGACGAGCTTGCGAAATTGAACTTCTGCGTTGCTTTTACTCAACCGCCAAAGGTCATCGTAGTCTTTCATCCGAGTGTTGCCAGAGCCAAAGCGATGGCAGGCAGAAATCTTATCTGCCAAAATATTTTCAAGAGTGGCCGTTTTAATTTTTAACTCTTGATGGATAGGAGAATCTATTTGCTGACTATCACAGGACAAAGCATAGACGATATCAATATCGAAACGATTCTTAGCTCCTTGTTCAGTTTTATAACTGATAGCTACGGCTGCACCCTGTTTTTCGTCCTGCTCCACTTCCTTAAATGATAGAATTGAAAAGTAAATTTCATTCTCGTTTGAATTTTTCTTACAGGCTGCCTCAAGGACTTTGCGAACAACAGCATGAGAAAAGGTTTTGAATGTCGAAAAATCCAAATCTACCGTTGCCCGAGGTGTTTGGATGTAAACCCAGAGCAGATTTCCCCCTTTAAAAATAAAATCGTCCGAAACTTGATTGATGTTTTCGACAAAAGTGAACATGACATACCGAAGAAAAGCTTGGGTTCCAAATAGTCGATTTTGAGTCGCCCATGAGCGAGCTTGAGATAAAACAGATTTAGTTTTCTTGTCCTTAGTCATCGGCAAGCTCCTGTTGAATATGAGACAAAACCCGAGACTTTAGGCTTTTGTCGTACTCTTGAATTCTTGCAGTATTGATCTTCTTTTTAGAAAGATATCGCTTCAAAGCTTTATAGAAAAGAGGCCCCGCCGGAGCTAGACAATAAGACTCACACAAGGATCGTTCTAAATCGTAAACTCGAATGACATGACCATGAAATTTAATCTCAGTTGTACCGGCCATTCGTTGCTGAGTGACCCTATGGACTTTGAGCATCCGGTTCCGCAAGCTCTTGCCTCGTACAATATCGACATCTACCCGATCAATAAACTCGTCAGAAAGCTTATGAATGACTAAGGCTGTCAGGTTAGAAATCACTGCATCAGGATAGTACTTTGCGACTGCGAGCACTGTCGCCACGAAAGGGTCTAGGCTTGGAGCAGCATAGATGCCACTTCCCAAGGGGGTAATGATTCCAGCTTCGGCTTTCCTTTTAATTTGGACGTAACTCCCTGCAACCTTTAGCAACTCGGCACTGGTCATCAACAATTTCTTTTGGATAGCAGAGACTATCGGATCTTTGCGGGATACTTTCAGCATATGTAAGAATATTAACACAAGATGGCATTCCGTGACAACTTTCTTACAGTTTTAAAGAGAGCCTGGTAAGGCGGAGCTGTTACCCACACTTAAACAAGGAGAGCCCTAAATTCACTCAAATAAAGTTTGGCGCTGCGTTTTGGCAGTTGAATAATAACGATTGAAATGTCTGGCCCCGGCTGCAGCAGATACAAGATCTCTATTTTTCAGGCGTTCCCAACCGTCAAAAGTCGCTGAATCAGATTTATTCCAAGCTCTTTTAACAGGTCCCGAATCTGATTAGGTAAATGATGGTCAAGCAGCCACATTGCCGGAACCGAATTTTTCAATTTGTTCGGAGGCAAATTTTAGCACCTCGGGCACTGATTGAATTGGAAATCCTGGATAGTCATTAGCTTTCTCTTCAGGATTCATTCCTTCTGATAAACAAGCCAAAATATGAGAGACAGAAAGCGGAGTCCCTGGATTGTCGGTTGCCCGCCGAGCAGATCAGAATCTACAACTATCCATTGGTAACCCGGTACAGTCATCATCTCAGTGTCCATTTATATCTTAAAAAAGCAACGCATCGGGCAGAAGTACGATTCGCTCAGAAATACATGTAATTTCTGCATTCGGATGAATCATCATGACTTTAGCGTCATTATAGCGTTTCAAGAAACTTTGAGCGGCCATGATCTCAGCATGATCCGGTTTAGACGCCCTCAAGGATAAGAAACCAAGATATTTTCCATCCCATTCTACTGCAAAGGGAAGAGTCGTATTATGTTTAGTGAGATAATGAAAAAAGCGGCACGAAGAATCCCCTTCATAGACGAATTCTGCACGGATATTTCTGTACAAAAATCCAGAATAGTAAATAGACGCGTCTAGCTTACCGACAGATAAATACTGCGATTCAGCCTGGTC
>CAIYTD010000332.1 GCA_903928955.1 Oligoflexia bacterium
ACACTCATCATGATCGTGATATTAACGCCGCAAAGAATATTCTCCGAGTCGGGCGTGACTCGCTAAGAGCGGCGAAAGCTGCTTAAGGGAATCCCCCCGCGCAAGCGGTTAAAGGGCCTTTAGGCCGGGGAGGACGTCAATGAATCCATTCTCTGACCCCGACTTGGTCTAGATTGTAGAAATCTGAACCTAACATTTAAAATGGCGGAGAGAGAGAGATTCGAACTCTCGAGCGGTTTTACCCGCTGCTCCCTTAGCAAGGGAGTGCCTTCGGCCACTCGGCCATCTCTCCGCAGTTGAGATTATTCTCAATGATCAACCTATGACCTATAGCAAACCAATTGGTAAAGATCAATATACTGGGGTAGCGATTTTTTACTCCTTGAGCATACTTTCAAGTTCTGACCAGCGGAGATAGAGGTGGTCAATTTGGGTTTGAAGTTGGTTCATTTTTTGAGTAATTTCCATTAATCGGATGGGATTACTGAGATTTTCTGATTTCATGCTCTCTGCGGTAGCTTCAGTAAGGTCTTTTTCGGCTTGATGGATTTGCTCCTCCATCGTATCCATTTCTCTTTGATCTTTAAAGCCCAGTCGTTTTTTCTTTGAACTAACAGAATTATTAGAAAGCGTATTTTTAGCATTTGCTTTGAGTGAGTTCGAAGAGCTCATTACCTGCTGTGAATACCAGTCTTCCCATTGCTCCATGCTAGCAAAAGCTGTGATTTTATTTTTTTCTTGATTTGTATCCCCAAAAGCTAAAATTTGAGTTGCAACTTGTCCTAAAAAATAGCGATCGTGAGTGACTAACAATACTGCTCCGGAAAATTCGACGAGACATTCTTCCAAAACATTCAAAGTTGCCATGTCTAAATCATTGGTCGGTTCGTCTAAAATAAGTAAATTTGCTTGTTTTAGCATTAATTGAGCGATTAAAATTCTGCTTTGCTCCCCTCCTGAGAGTTTGCCAACAGCCATATCCATTTGTCCTTGGGTAAATAAGAAGCGATCCAAATAGCTCCGGATATGAATGCGATTGCCTCTGTAGTCTACGTAGTCTCCTTGCGGGCAAAGGGTTTTTGATACGGTAGTTAAAGGATTGAGCGATTCACGATTTTGTTCAAAATAAGCAACTGATAATTGATCCGAACGAAGAACTGTTCCTTGGTCAGGCTCTTCTGTTCCGACAAGGACACGAATTAAAGTGGATTTACCGCAGCCGTTTTTTCCTAGGATTCCGGTTCTACTGCCTGGAGTAATCATTAGTTCGACATCCGAAAAAATAGAACGATTGCCATAAGTTTTGGAAATTTTTCGAGCTTCTATCAGTTTTTTTGGATTTTTTTCCGAGCCTTGAAAATCAATTCGAGCCGTTCGCACTTGGTTTCTATAAGTGAGCTCTCCCACTTCACCCTTTAAATCTTGCGCTCGTTGAATTCGGGCTTGCTGCTTTGTGGTTCTTGCCTTTGCTCCCTGACGTAACCACTCTGTTTCTCTTCTTAATGTATTTTTAAGGACGACCTCACGCCGTTCTTGAGCAGCCATTAGTTGCTCTTTTGTTTCTAAATAATGAACATAGTCTCCTTTTATGGCTAATAATCCATTTGGATTTCTTCGATCAAGTTCCCAAATTCGATTTGCAATTCTTTGCAGAAATACTCGATCATGTGTGATAGTGAGGGTGGCGTAAGCTGCTTCAGCCAATTGGTTTTCGAGCCATAAAATGCTTGCCATATCGAGATGATTGGTGGGTTCATCTAAAAGCAGTAAATCAGGCGAACGAGCTAATTCTCGTGCGAGTGCGACTCGTTTTTTCCATCCACCGGAAAGGTCATGAACCAAAACGAGTGGATCATTTAAAGAAAGTTTTGACATAATTTCGTCTGTTTTTGCTATGCATTCCCAGTCATCTGGGTCATGTGTTCCCTCGAGAATAGTAGATTGAATGGTAGCATTTGCTGAAAACGTTGGAACCTGTTCAAGAAATCCAATCTTTAGCCCCCTTTGAAAAGAGAGAATTCCTTCGTCTACAGTAGTTTGAGAAGCTAAAATTCGAAGTAATGTCGACTTTCCAGCACCATTGGGTCCTATGAGGCCGATTCGCTCGCCCTCTTCAATTGTAAAAGTAACTCCTTCGAAAAGTGGACGAGAGGCAAAAGCTTTACGAATTCCTGAAGCGTTGATTAATATGGCCATCCGAGTAATTTAGCAGAACTGTGACGATATTTAAATAGGCGCAGTTCGAGACTTAGTCTATAATGGAGCGATCCAGAAGAGCTTTTTGCAGTATACCTGCTGGAGGTAATGTAAGTGAACTTTGAAACTTGGCTTCAGTCTATTCATTCCGAAATTTCTTCGTCCTCGATTATGGCTGTCCTCCATTTAACTTCTGAGGGAGCTACTATTCCCTTTATTGCTCGTTATCGCAAAGAACAGACAGGAAGTATTAACGAAGTTGCTATTCAGGCAATTGTAGATGGCAAAGAGCGTTGGGATACGATACTGAAGCGGCAAGAATTTATTGTAGGTGAAATTGATCACCAGAAGAAGCTCACTCCTGAGCTAAAAGAAAAGATTTTATCGACTTTTAAGCCGGAGTTACTCGAAGATCTCTACTTGCCATACAAACAAAAAAGAAAAACAAAAGCAGCAATTGCTAAAGAGGCAGGTCTAGAGCCTTTAGCTGATTGGATTTGGAACTGTGGGCATGGAACTGAAACTCCTTATGCTGGTCAAACTTTGGAAATATGGGCTTTTACGTTCAGAAATGAATCTCAGGAAATTAATGATGCAGCTGCTGCCATTTTAGGCGCTCAAGATATTTTAATAGAACGGCTTGCAGAAATTCAAGAACTCAGACAGTTAGTACGAACTGCTGTGTTTGAGCGTGCTGTTATTCGCACCGAAAAAGCCAAAAAAGCAAAGGCTAATAGTAAATTTGAAAATTATTTTGATTATCGTGAATCCATTTCGTCACTCTTGTTATCTCAGAATTCTCACCGTTATTTAGCAGTAAGAAGGGGATGGACTGAGGAAGAGCTTAGTCTCAGTATTGAGGGGCCATTGGATGATCCAGAATTTGAGGTTCGTTTTATTCAGGCTTTTGAAGCACTTGCATGTACTGTTTTGGATTCTCCTGGATCAGAAATTTTGAAAAAATCGGCTCGGCTTGCCTATAAAGCTCATGTTTTTAGTAGTATTGAAAATGAAGCCCATAAAAGCCTTCGGGATGTAGCGGATGAAGCTGCAATAAAGGTTTTTGCGGAAAATGTTAGAAAACTTCTCTTGTCTTCTCCTTACGGTTCAAAGTCCGTTTTAGGCGTAGATCCAGGTATTAGGACAGGCTGCAAGTTGGCTGTTGTAGATGATTCAGGAAAATATATTGCTAGTACGTTGATTCATCTTCATTCAGAAGGAGATAAGAACAAAGCAAAGGCTCTTTTAACTGAAGTAGTAAAAACGGCCCATTTATCTGCGATTGCTGTTGGAAATGGAACAGCTGGTCGCGAAACAGAAGCCTTTATTCGCATGGTTATGAAGGAAAATAATCTCCTCGTTCCGGTCGTTATGGTCAGTGAAGCGGGAGCGAGTGTATACAGTGCAAGTGAAGCAGCTCGTGAAGAATTTCCTGAGCTCGATTTGACTGTGCGGGGAGCGATTTCCATTGCAAGAAGGCTTCAAGATCCTTTGGCTGAGCTAGTAAAAATTGACCCTAAGAGTATTGGTGTGGGCCAGTATCAGCATGATGTTTCTCCTCATTCGTTGAAGCGAAGCCTTACTTATGTGGTTGAATCGTGTGTGAACCAAGTCGGAGTTAATTTAAATACAGCCTCTTATCATTTGCTTGCGTATGTATCTGGGATTGGACCTACCTTAGCTAAGACTATTGTAGAATACCGAGGTCAAAAAGGGCTTTTTCAGTCTAGGCTGGATCTCCTCAAAGTAAGTCGTTTTACGAAAAAAGCTTTTGAACAGGCAGCTGGATTTCTCAGAATTCATAATGGCCCCAACCCATTAGATAATACAGGAGTTCATCCCGAAAATTATTCTAAATTGGAAGCATTTGCTTCGAGAATTGGGAAAGCTGTTCAGGATTTAACGGGTTCTGGAGTACGGTTTTTAAAAGCAGACTCCGCTTTTCGCGAAGAAGTGGGTCCCTTTACCTTTGACGACATCGTGAAAGAGCTGGAAAAACCGGGGAGAGATCCTCGACAGGAGTTTATTCATTTTCAATTTCGAGATGATATTCATGATGTTAAGGATCTTAAGTCAGGTATGCTTTGTCCTGGAATTGTGACTAATGTGACTAATTTCGGAGCTTTTGTAGATATTGGAGTGCACCAGGATGGTTTAGTTCATATTTCTCAGCTCAGTGATCAGTTTGTAAAGGATCCACGAGAAATAGTAAGTCCAGGAGATCATGTTAAAATTCGGGTGCTGGAAGTGAATATAGAGAAAAATCAAATCTCTCTGTCTATGAAAAATACGATAGAAAAAATGAGAGCACCTGTTACCGTACAGGCAGTGGCTCAAAATCCACCCAAAATTCGTCCAACTGTTCCTTCTCCTAAGCCTAATATTCAGCAAAGGGATCCAAAAGATCAGCTGAGGCGGCCTCTTCAGCAAAGAAAGCCTAAAGAAGCATTTAATAATCCATTTGGAGGATTAGCTACTTTGCGATCTAATCTCAAACCTCGTTCTTAGGTTGGCTGATATGGCTGGTACTTTGACGAATGATCTCAAATATAAACTTTATGAGAAATCTGTACAAACTCCAGATGCACATTTGATTTGGTTTTCTTCCATTTATAAAGAAATTCATGGAAAAGAAGGGCTGCATCTCAGAGAAGATTTTTGTGGGACGTTTCTTCTGTCGTGTGGTTGGGTGAAACAGAGTCCCTATCACACTGTAATGAGTGTAGATCTAGACCCTGAGCCTCTTCAGTTTGGAAAAGAAAAGCACTGGTCATTATTGACAAGAGATCAAAAGAAGCGGATTCAAATTTGTCGGGCTGATGTTTTGCATCCTACCATTCTCAAAAAGGATCTGATTATTGCATGTAATTTTTCGTTTTATATTTTTAAAACAAGATCACTTTTAGGGAAATATTTTAGAACTTGCTACCGTTCATTACATTCTCAAGGTACGCTTATTTTGGAGATGGCTGGTGGGCCAGGGATGATTACTCAGGGACGGGAACAAAAAACAGTAAAAATTGGGGGAAACCGTAAATATACTTATATTTGGGATCAGAAATCATTTGATCCCATTTCTCATGACGCTCAATATTCTATTCATTTTAAATTGTCCCCAAAGAAAATATTTAAAGACGTATTTACTTATGATTGGCGATTATGGACTATTCCAGAAGTTAGAGAAGTATTAAAAGAATCTGGATTTAGTAAAAGCTATGTTTATTGGGAGACCGCGCACCGCGGAAAAGGTACAGGTGAGTTTTCTCAATCTGAAAAAGGCGACA